>JAZSIL010000241.1:0-8384 GCA_045533785.1 Bacilli bacterium | reverse complement strand
GATGGTCAAGAATATACAGCTGCTGATAAGAAAGTTGCTTGCGTTAAAGATGCTGAAGGCAATGTAGTATTTACTGGTTCTGATGAATTTAAAAGTCGGATCGGAGCCATGTCGTTCTGTGAGCCAAGAAGGTGAATCCAGTGGTTGTCTTCCTAAGACCGCTTGGCCTCCGACTTGATGGTCAAGAATATACAGCTGCTGATAAGAAAGTTGCTTGCGTTAAAGATGCTGAAGGCAATGTAGTATTTACTGGTTCTGATGAATTTAACAATGGTTATGAATCTTGGAATATTGTATTAGCTGAAGGTCAAGATGGTGTTTATGAATTTACATTTACTACTTATCCTAATGCAAAAGCTTACAATACATTAGAATTCAAACTTGTTGAAAAAATTGATGCTTTAACATCTACTCATGAAATGTACTTAATCGGTGCTATGAATAACTGGACAACTTCTGATGCTGCTTGGGCTTTAAAAGCTTCTGAAGATAAGAAATTATGGGTTGGTTATATCACTGTAACTCCTGATATGTATGTTGATTATGGTCAAGCTGATAAAAATACAACTGCTATTAAAGTTTACAATGGTGTTGATGGTGCTTATTATCCAGGTGGAGATAACATCTTTATTAGTGAAGGTACTTGGGCTGTTCAATACAGTGTTGATACTAATGAAGTTAAAGTTGAAAAACTTGAATATTATGTTGTTGGTACATTAAAAGATGCTGAAGGTAATGCTGTTAACTATGCAGTTAAAGAAGGCGTTTCTCCTAAACTAGAAAAACAAGAAGATGGTTCATATACTCTTGCATTTGAAGCTTATGATGTTACTGATTTAGTTGATTATAACTGGATGGCTGCTCAAGGTAAAACTGATGCTGAAGGTAATCCTGCTATTATTTCAATTAAAGTTGCATTTGGTTCTTCTCTAGGAATCCAAGAATGGTATTCAGCTGAAGGTGGAGATAACTGGTATCTATCTGCTGGTACTTATAACATCGTTTTAGTTGATGGTGTTGCTACAGTTACTAAAGCTTAATCCTAAAATAAATTAAGTATATAATAAACTTGCGGGGTTAAGGAAACTTTTCCCCGCATTTATTTATAAATGAGGAAAGGAAAGAATATGAAAAATTTAAAAAGATTATTTACTCTTGTTTTAGTATTTGTATTTGCAGGTGCATTTTTAGCATCATGTAATAAAAATAATAATAATAACAATAATAATAACGAAAATAATGGTGAAAAAACTAAAGTAACTTTAACAGTTTGGGGTGCTGAAGAAGACCAAGCAATGTTAAAAGAAATGTGTAATGAATTTGCTAAAGCTAATCCTGATAAAGAATATAAATTCTTATTTGGTGTACAAAGTGAAGCAGATGCAGCAGATAAAGTATTAAATGACGTTACTGCTGGACCAGACGTTTTCTCTTTTGCTAGTGACCAAATTAATAAATTAATTGCTGGTGGAGCACTTGCTCGTATCGGTGGTACTAATGAAACTCAAGTTAAAGAACTTAACTCTACTGGTAGTGTTGATGCTGCTACAATCACAGTTAATGGGGAAGATCAATTATATGCTTATCCTTCAACTGGTGATAACTGTTACTTTGTTTATTATGATAAGAGAGTTTATACTGATCCATCACAATTATCAACTCTTTCTGGTATGTTAGATATTGCTAATAATGCTGGTAAAAAAGTTCATTTTAAATTAAATGATGATGGTTGGTATTTATCAAGTTTCTTCTTTGCTAAACCTAATTTAGGTTACCAAGTAACTTATAATGAAAACATGGTAGAACAAAGCGTAACTATCAACTTCGATAATGAAGAAGGTTTAGAAGTTATGAAATCACTTCGTACATACCTTACTCATGATGGTATGGTAGCTCAAACTGATGACTCTAAGATTATTGCTGCATTCACACCTGATGAAGAAGGTAAATTATCTGCAGCTGCAGCTGTAAGTGGTACTTGGAATGCAAAAACTATTAAAGAACTTCTTGGTGATAACATGGGTGTTATTAAACTTCCTACTGTTGAAATCTCTGGTCAAGAAACTCAATTATCTGGTTTCATGGGTTATAAATTAATTGGTGTTAATGGTTATAGCCAAAATAAAGCTGAAGCTCATAAACTTGCTTTATGGCTTACAAATGAACAAAATCAATTAAAGAGATTTGAAGTTCGTGGATTTGGTCCAACTAATAAAGTTGTTGCAGCTATGGAAGTTGTTCAAAACGATCCAGTTATTTCTGTAGTTTTAGAACAAGCTAAATTTAATAGAGCACAAAAAGGTGTACCAGGAAACTACTGGACTCCAATGGGATCTTTAATTACTCCAATCATTACAGCTAAAGATGAAGGTAAAACTGTAAGTGATGAAGAATTATTAGAATTATTAGTTGCTACTTGTAATTCAATTAGAAAATAATTAAAAAAAGCTGCTGCAAGCAAAAGCAGCAGCTTTAATAATATATAAATATACAAGGAGGTTTTAAAAGTGGACTTTGAAATTTATAAATATAGTGCATTTAAAAGATTTCTAATTCGCGTTGGAAGATTTTTCAAAGGATTAGGAACGGGCTTCGTAAATTTCTTTATTAACTTAGGAAAACTATTTGTATCATTATTTGTAAAATTATTTGCCGCAATAAAATCATTTGGATTAAACTTTGTAAAAGGAAATATTCTTACTAAAGCATCATATTTAATTATGGGGCTTAGTCATTTCTTTAGAGGCCAAATAGTAAGAGGGTTTATATATCTAATTTTAGAGGTTGGATTTATTTGTTATATGGTATTTTTTGGTGGTAATTATTTATCAATGTTTTTCCAAAACTTCTTTGGTGGAGGGAATATTGGTAGAGTTGAAACAAGTGATTTCTGGAATGAAGAGTTAGGAATCTACGATAAATTACCGGGAGATAACTCTTTCCATATTATTTTATATGGAATTCTTACACTATTTGTAATACTATTCTTTATAATGATGTATTTCCAAGTTACTAAAGAAAGTTACGATTTAGAACAAAATACTATAATCGGTAAAAAACCAGTTAATTTTAAAAGAGATGTCAATAATCTATTAGATAATAAATTCCATATAACATTATTATCTGTTCCAATGATTGGTTTATTTATGTTTACGATTGTTCCGCTTGTCACAATGATTTTAATTGCATTTACAAACTATGATGCTAATCATGAAGTTCCACAACACTTATTTCAGTGGGTTGGATTTGATAACTTTATAGATTTATTCGCGTCAAATTCTGATCTTGGTGCAACATTCTGGAGAGTTCTTGGTTGGACACTTATTTGGGCAGTTCTTGCAACATTTACAAGCTATTTCTTTGGAATGCTTTTAGCTTTATTAATTAATAAAAAAGGAATTAAACTTAAGAAACTATACCGTACAATGTTTGTTGCAACAATCGCTGTTCCTCAATTTGTATCACTATTAATTATGTCTAAAATGCTTGATACTGGTGGTGGAACGCTTGGTTCTGGTGGTGGTGTAATAACTCAACTTATTGAACAATTATTTAATTATCACTTAAAATTTGGACTTGATATAAATACAACAAGAATTTGTATTGTACTTGTAAATATGTGGATAGGTGTTCCATATAGTATGCTTATGTGTTCTGGTATTTTAATGAATATTCCTGAGGACTTATATGAATCTGCTAGAATTGATGGTGCTAGTGGAGTTAGACGTTTCTTTAAAATAACACTTCCATATATGTTATTCGTAACTGGACCTTATTTAATTACACAGTTCATTGGTAATATTAATAACTTTAATGTTATTTTCTTACTTAGTGGTGGTGGTCCTGGTGATCCACTTAAATATACAGATGGCGCAAAAGGGACTGACCTTTTAATTACATGGCTTTATAAATTATCACTTGGAACTGATCGTAACTATAAACTTGCATCAGTAATAGGTATTTTAGTGTTTGTTATTTCTGCTGTATTTAGTTTAATTGTTTATAATAAATCAAGTGCTGTGAAAGGAGAAGAAAATTTCCAATGATGAAAAAAGAAAAGAAAATAAAAGTTAAATCATATGTATCAACTTCTCCAGATGCACAAAGATGGGCAGAAATTGATAAGTTAGAACAAAGTTTAAATAAGAAAAAGAAAAAACCACGTAGTATGAAATTCTGGAGAATTTTCGGTAATACTACTGGACAAATTGTTTTAAGTATTCTTGCAATAATATGGATTATTCCACTTATATATCTATTTGTTCAATCATTTAGAAAAGAACCAGGTGCATGGAGCCCAACATTCTTCCCTCAAACTTGGACATTAGATAACTATAAACGTTTATTTACAGAAACAAAGTTTTTAAGATGGTATGGTAACACTCTACTTATAGCAATCATTAGTTGTGCTATTACGGCAATCTTTGTTCTTGCGGTTGCCTATGCATTTAGTAGAATTAGATTTAAAGCTAGAAAACCGATGATGAATATTATGTTAATTCTAGGAATGTTCCCAGGATTTATGAGTATGTCTGCAGTGTATTTCTTGCTTAAGATTTTACTTCCAAATAATTACCAATCATTACTTAGTTTAATCATTGTATATTCTGCAGGAGCAGCTCTTAGTTATTATATCGCAAAAGGGTTCTTTGACACAGTTCCAAAATCACTAGATGAAGCTGCAAGAATTGATGGTGCAAGTCGATTTAGAACATTCTTTAAGATAATCCTACCACTTAGTAAATCAATTATCATTTATACAATTTTAATTAGTTTTATTTCACCTTGGTGTGATTATATCTTTGTATCATTTATAATGTCAGGTGTTCCTGATACTGGAATGTACACAGTTTCACTTGGAATGTATAAATGGCTTGAACGTGAACAAATTCAACAATACTTTACAACATTCTGTGCTGCAGCTGTTATTGTTGCTACACCTATTACTGCATTATTTATGTGGTTACAAAAGTATTATGTAGAAGGTGTAACAGGCGGAGCTGTTAAGGGATAGGAGGAGTATATGAAAAGAATTATTAAATATGTTGTTTTACTTTTATTAGTTGCTTTAATTATTCCAACTATTTCTTCATGTAAAAGTTGTAAAGAAGAAAATAATAATGATGATGAAGTAAAATTAAATATTATTGATGATAAATATCGTAACTATTATGAAATCTTTGTTTATAGTTTTTTTGATACAAACAATGATGGTATTGGAGATTTAAATGGTGTAACCCAAAAACTTGATTATATTAAAGAAATGGGATTTAATGGAATTTGGTTAATGCCTATTCATCCATCTCCTACATATCATAAATATGATGTAAAAGATTATTATGCCATTGATCCTGCTTATGGAACACTTGATGATTTTAAAAAATTAGTTGATGAAGCACATAAACGTGGTATTAATATTATTTTAGACCTTGTAGTAAATCACTCTAGTAGTGAACATCCATGGTTTAAAAATGCTTGTGATTCAATTCGTAAAAATGGTTCGCCAAGTGGTGAATATGCTGACTTTTATAATTTTACTAAACAAAGTAGTACTACTGGTTATTCACCAGTTAGTGGTACAAGTTATTATTATGAATCAAGATTCTGGAGTGGAATGCCAGACCTAAATTTAGATTCAGAAAATGTTAAAGCTGAAATAGTTAAGATTATGAATTATTGGTTAAATGATTATAACGTTGATGGTTTTAGACTTGATGCGGTAACAAGTTATTATACTGGTAATGTTCCTTCAAATGTAGAATTTTTATCTTGGCTTAATACTGAAGCAAAAAAATTAAAGAGTGATGCATATATTGTTGGTGAAGCATGGCTTGGATCTGATTTTGAAATTAATCGTTATTATCAAAGTGGAATTGATAGTTTCTTCTTATTTACTGGTGCTCAAGCAGGTGGTACTATTCCTTCACTTGTTAAACAACAAAGTGGAGCATCTTTAGGTAAATTAATGGTTAAACTTCAAGAAACATATGGTGAAGATGCTATTTTAGCTCCATTCTTAGGTAATCATGACACAATGAGACCAGGTAGTTTTATGCCAGGAGAAGAAAATGTTAAAATGGCTGCTGGTGTTTTATCAATGATGAGTGGTAGCGTATTTGTTTATTATGGTGAAGAAATTGGAATGATTTCAAAAGATGGTTCTAATTCTGATCCACATAAACGTATTGCTATGAAATGGATGGATAAAAATATATATGAAGGAATGTGCTATACAACACCAAATGGTATTAAGATAGATAGCTCATATTATTATTATTCATCAGTTGATTCACAAAGTTCTAATGAATATAGTATTTTAAATTATTATAAAAAAGCAATGCAACTAAGAAATATGTTCCCGTCTATTGCACGTGGAAAAGTAGACTATCATCCTGAAGGGCAAAATAATTATATATGTGTAATTACAAAAACTTATCAAGATGAAAAAATTACGATTGTATTTAATTTAGATTCATTTGAACAAACTGTAAAACTTGATCAAAGTAGTTTAGGATTTACTAAATTAGTTGGTGAATTATATGCTACAAACGATGGAAAAGCAAAATATGATGGAAATGGTGAAGTTGTTCTTCCACCACATTCTATTGTTATATTTAAGTAAAGGAAAAAGATATATATGGCAAGTTTATCACTTAAACATATTTTTAAAGTATATGATGGCGGTGTAAAAGCAGTAAATGATTTTACTATGGATATTGCTGATAACGAATTTATCGTCTTTGTTGGTCCATCAGGATGTGGTAAATCAACAACACTAAGAATGATTGCAGGGCTTGAAGATATTACTGCAGGAGAACTTAGAATTGATGATGAAATTGTAAATGATTATGAACCAAAAGATAGAAATATTGCAATGGTATTCCAAAACTATGCTTTATACCCCCATATGACAGTATATGAAAACATGGCATTTTCACTAAGAACTGCCCATGTTCCAAATGATGTCATTTATGAAAAAGTAACTGAAGCTGCTGAAATCTTAGGTATTACACAATATTTAGATCGTAAACCCAAAGCATTATCTGGTGGTCAACGTCAACGTGTTGCACTTGGTCGTGCAATTGTAAGAAATCCAAAAGTATTCTTACTTGATGAACCGTTATCTAACCTTGATGCTAAACTTAGAACAGCAATGAGAGCTGAGATTTCAAGACTTCATGAAAGATTAAAAACAACATTTATCTATGTAACACATGACCAAGTTGAAGCTATGACTATGGGAACAAGAATTGTTGTTATGAAAGATGGATATATTCAACAAATTGATACACCAATTAATTTATATAAATATCCAGATAATATGTTTGTTGCTGGATTTATCGGTACTCCACAAATGAATTTCTTTGACGCAACAATTACAAAAAATGGTGAAGATGTAGTTTATAAACTTGATTGTGGACCAAGTATTGAAATGAAATATATCCATACAGATAAAGTACCACTTAAATATATGGATTCTAAGACTAAAGTAGTATTTGGTATTAGACCAGATGACGTAAGAGTTAGAAGTAATAAATATGTTGATGATGGTATGTGGGCTCCACTACAAGCAGTTGTAAGTGTAGTAGAAGTTCTTGGTGGCGAAACTATTATTTATGCTAACTTAAATCTAGATACTCCAGATGATGAAGTTGGTGCAATTATTATTAAAGCTGATCCTGATACTTTTGTAAAACGTGGTGATATTATTGATATAGAAGTATCAAGACGTAAATTCCATGTTTTTGATAAAACTACTGAACAAAGTATTAGAAAACGTATTCCACAAGAAAATATTATTAAAGGTAATATTACAAATAATACACTTGAAATTAGCAGTCAAGAATTTAAACTTCCATCTGCTATAAAAGCAGAAGATGTTAAAGATACTGAAGTAATTATTCCTGTTTCTGCAATTTCACTTGGAAATGGTGTTGGCAAAGCAAAAGTTGAATGGATTGAACAAATTGATAATATCGTTTTATACTTCTTAAAAGTAGGAGATTTAACAATTTTCGCAAAAGAAGAAGGAACTCCTAGGTTTAAGATTAATGATGAAGTATCATTTGAAATAGACTTATCACAAATCACAATCACTGCATCTTCAGTACAACCACTTAATTTAGTAAATAGATTAGATGGTGTATTTATTAAAGAAAAAGTAAACAAAAATGATTATAATTTCTTTATGAAAATTGGTGAACATAAGTTAGCTCCTTCAAATAGAATTTGTGAAAAATTATTTGCATGTAAAGGTCCTAAAATCTTTAATACTGATTTAGTATATGAGTTCAATACAAAAGATATAAACGTATTAACTGTAAAAGAACCTAATAAACTAACTGGTAAGATTACAGAAGTTTTAGATTATGGTACTAAAAAAT
>JAZSIL010000285.1:0-6132 GCA_045533785.1 Bacilli bacterium | reverse complement strand
ATTATTTTATAGTAATCATTAATATCTATTAATGAATTGTTATACAGTCTTTCTAAATTCTTACAATCATCACATAAGTTACAATTATGAACTTCTTTACAATAAACTCTTAATAATCTTAGAAAATAATTTTTATTCACCCTTATCACCTAAAATATTTTATCAAATCATATTTAAAAAACTAATCGAATAATATACTTGAAAAAATTTATTTTATCATTTATACTATATATATAAAATCTATAAAAGGAGACATACATGGGATCATTATTAGTAGGACAATCTGGCGGACCAACGGCAGTAATTAACTCGAGCATACTAGGTGTATTTAAAGAAGCTTTAAAACACAAAGAAATTACTCATCTTTATGGAGCAATTCATGGAATTGATGGAGTCTTAAATGAAAAATTTATCGAAGTAACAAAAGAAACTAACCTTGAAAACTGGGATAAAACTCCTGGGGCAATCTTAGGTTCTGTAAGACTAAGACTTAAAAAATATCCAGAAGATTTAGAATTATATGAAAAAATATTACAAGTATTTAAAAAATATGATATCACACACTTTTTCTATTGTGGTGGAAACGATTCAATGGATACTTGTTATAAAATTGATTATTACTTTAAAAATGTTGGCTATAAATGCACAGTGCTAGGACTTCCAAAAACAGTTGATAACGACCTTGTTGAAACAGATCACTGCCCAGGATACGGTTCAGCCGCAAAGATTGTATCAACAATGATGGCAGAAATCTATCACGATACAAGTGTCTATAAAAAAGGTCGTGTAACAATCGTAGAAATCATGGGACGTGATGCAGGTTGGTTAACAGCTTCTACACACCTTGCAAATATCTATAACAATGGACCAGATTTAATCTACTTACCAGAATCACCATTTGATATGAATAAATTCTTAAACGACGTAAAGGCATTATATGATAAAAAGAAAAAAGTATTAGTTGCGGTATCAGAAGGAATCAAAGATAAAGATGGTGAATATATTCTTAACTACCAAAACTCATCTGAAGGTGATGCTTTTGGTCACTTACAACTTGGTGGTGTAGCACTTGTTCTTTCTAATACTGTATCACATGAATTAAAACTTCCCGTTCGTGCAATCGAACTAAACCTTCCACAACGTTGTGCTGCACATCTTGCATCACTTACTGATGTTAAGGAAGCATTCAAATGTGGAGCATTTGGTGTAAAAAGTGCACTTAAAAACAAAACCGGCTATATGATTGCCATGGAACGAAAAGAAAACTATAAAATAAATTTTGTATTAAAACCACTTAATCTAATCGCTGAACAAGTTAAAGCATTCCCATCAGAATGGATTCTAAATGGTAACAGCATTAGTAATGAATATTTAGATTATGTCCTACCTTTAATTCAAGGTGAATCATATCCTAAGTATTTAAATGGACTTCCTGTATTTGCAAAAATAGACAAGCAATAAAGCTTGTCTATTTTTTATTTAAATTATTTTTTAAAAGTTTGTTGAGATTTCAATTATATCATCATAAGTTGAAAGTAATTCAAATAACCCTTGTAATGAATGATCTTTATGAACTTTAACACTAAATCTAATTTCTAATTCTGTTTCAAGTTTTTTTACTTTCATAGTATTAATAAAGATATTATTTTTATCAAGTTCTGCTTTAATTCTTTCTAATATATCAGGGGTACGTTTGGCTTTTATTAAAAGTTCTGCTACTTCAATTGATTCAAGTGCTGGAACTAAACGATAAAGTAATAATTGAATTAACACAAGTAAGATTGAAACCGCAATTCCTAATAAATAAAATCCTGCCCCAATTGTCATTCCAATTGCAGCTGTTGTCCAAATTCCAGCAGCTGTTGTAAGTCCTCTTACTGATCCACTTTTAACAAAGATTACACCTGCGCCTAAGAAACCGACACCAGAAATAACATTAGATGCAACCCTTGCAGCATCATAATCAGCAACATCACTAAAGGCATATTTTGAGACAATCATAATAACTGCACAACCTATTGCAAGAATAAGGTGTGTTCTAATGCCTGCATCTTTAAATCTTTTACGTCTTTCAAATCCTATAAAAGCTCCACAAATACCAGCAAGTACAATTCTAATTAGATATTCTAATTGTTCTAAGCAAAGATTTGTTTCAATAAATCTATCAATAATATCTTGCATGCGAGCCTCCTTTATACAAATTATATATATTTATTATACTATTGTTTTAATTTTATTGCAAATGATTATTTAAACTTATTAGTTAAATAATAAAGTGCTTTTTCAAAATGCACACCATACCAATGTTCTTTAGCATCAAGAACAGTATTCTTAATCGCAAGAAGTGTAAAATCAACCGCAACTTTTGATGCTTCATACATATCAAGTCCATTAATTACAGCACCAAAGAAACTAGATGCAAAGATATCTCCTGTTCCATGGAATAAAAGTGGTACACGTTCATTAAAGTAATACTTAAACTCTCCACTTACACTATCATACATTGCTGCACCAAGTAAACCTTCTTCAAAACTAATCCCTGTAAGTACTACATATTTAGGACCAAGGTTACTTAACTTAATTAGTAAATCTTCAATATCAGATTTATTATATTTTTCAAAATACGGTGTACCTGTTAAAAAACAAGCTTCAGTAATATTAGGAACTATATAAAGAGCTTTTTTAACAAGTGTTTTCATTTCCTCAACAAACGCATCATCAAATCCATAATATAATTTACCATGATCTGCCATTGCCGGATCAACAACAATAATTTGATCATCAGTTTTAAAACTATCTATTATATCTTTAATATATTGTATTTGTTTAGTACTACCAATATAACCAGTATATATACCATCAAATGAAATTTTTTCTTTTACCCAGTGTTCTTTAATGCTTGGTAAATCTTCAGTTAAATCTCTAAATGTATATCCACTAAACCCACCTGTATGAGTTGATAATACAGCCGATGGTAAAATGCAAGTTTCTATTCCCATACTAGAAATAATTGGAAGTGCTACTGTTAAAGAACATTGTCCAACACACGAAATATCTTGAATTGTTAGTATTTTTTTCAAAATCATCACCTTCTTTTTTATGTATTATATTATACTATATTTCTATTTATTTTGCTTTTTATTTGCAAAACGTAAATCCCCCTTTTAAATTTGTTTCTAAAAGAGGGACGTTTTAAAAACTATTTTATTTATTCTTTGCTTCGTATATTGCATCAATAACAGTATCAGATGTATCTTCAGTGTATGCCCAACACATCATTCCAACACCTATTGAAGAAGCATATTCATATTTAGCCATTACAGCTTCTTTTGAATCAAATGTGATAAAGATATTATCATTTGCACTATATAGATATGATCCAACTACTCTTCCACTTGAATCAAGTTCTGTATATTGTTTATAGTTTCCAGTTTTAATTAATTGATTAATAACACTACCATATACGGTACCTGATGCATAAGATCCATCATAACCAGATATTTTAGTAAGTGTTGCACTAGTACCAAGAGCAGGATAAGTTCCACTTCCACTAGATACTTTATATGCTTTACCATAACCTGCACATCCGATAATTAATTTGTTCTTATCAAAACCAAGCGATGAAATTCTATTAACACCATATACAGCACCAAAACCATATCCATTATCCTTTGTAGAAGTATATAAAGGTGATAAGTGAGTTGCTTTAGTTGTATCGTTTAGGTCATATGACATGATATTTATATAGTCAACATATTTATTTAATGTTTTAAAATCAAAACGATCAGTTGCAGTACCATAACTACTTGCAGGAACTGCCATTGTTAATAAGTACGGGCTTCCTCCTTCATCTTGACGACGAGTCATTTCAGCACGTAATTCTTCACATAATAAATTGTATTGTGAAGCAATCGGTTTTAAACTACTAGAAACTGCTTCCCAGTCTAAGTCAAGTCCATCAAGATTATACGTTTCAACTAAATTCATTAAATTATTAATAAATGTCTTACGAAGTGTTGCATCAGCTGTAATTACTTTGAATGCTGTGGAAGTATCAGTTCCTACTCCATTTACACATCCAAGAATTCTAACATTATGATTTTTAAGTTCTTTTACTTCATTTAAATATGACGTATTTTGGAAAGATACACTACCATCACTTTTTGGAACAATAAACGCATAATAAACAATATCTAGTGTTTCTTTAGTAGTATCAGAGAATAAAGTTTGATTACTTTGATATCTTTCATTATATTTCTTATAAGCACTGATTGCACCAGTATAGAAATATGTTGCAATCGGAGTAGATGAAAAATCATTAAATAAAACAGGATTAACTGTTATATCTTTAGATAAAGTCTTCGAACCACCAGTTTTATATGCAATTTCAACAGTAACTTTAACAGTTTGTTTTTTATGTGTTTGATATATCTTAGAAACTGTACCAATACCATCTTTTATATTATATAGATTATTGTTAGAACTACTCCAAATAAATGTTGCGTCATCATTTTCTAAAACCAATTCATCAATAGTATCAGAAGTTGCAACATCAGATACACAATTAAGAATATTTTCTGTCATAATATCTCCTTGATCTTGAACCCATCTAGCATATACAGTAGTAGATTCTTTTACTTCTGTAACTTTATTGATAAATTCTTTTTCTAAATACCAACCAACAAATTTATAGCCATCTTTTTGTGGACTAGGAAGGGTATTTGTACCTTTAAGACTAATGTAATAATCTGATTCGCTTGATATACCAACAACAGAAATTGTAGCATTTAAAGAATCTATTGAAGCATCAGGGAATTGTTTATTAACATTAATTTTATGACCTAAATTAATTTTATTTACTTTACCATATCCTTCACTATAATCTGGATGAATTAAAATATAATAATCACTTGTTCTTTTTGCTTCATCAAGTGCAGTACCTGCTACTATTTTTTGTGAAACAACATAACCATTAGTCTTACTATCAACAACAAGTCCTACTTTTAAGAAACTCGTAAACTTATCTTCTGCTTTCATTAAAGAAGTTTTATAAATAAATATATTACTTGAATAAACTGTCCAAATGTTACATGAATAATTATTTACAACAAACTCACAAATAGTTTCAGTTTTTTCAACTTCAATCATATTTTCTAGATAACCACCGTCTAATTCAACTTTAACTTCATAATTTGTGTTAGCGATAATTTCCTCTAATTTTTCTTTTTTACTCATTAACGTTTCATAGTTAGTAACCAATTCTTGTTCAACAGGTAATAAACCATTATATGCATCTATACATTTATTAATTTGTTCTTCATCATTTAAAGTGACATCGCTTGGTAATTGATTTATTAATTCAATCACTACTAAAGCATTCTTTTTATATATTTCAAATTGTTCTAAATAAATAATTTTTTCTTCTAATGCTTCTAATTTAGATAGATTATTAACTAGTTTTTTCGCATCATCTGATAACTCATTATAACTATTTCTAGCACTTTCAACTAATGCTTTATCACTTAATGAAACAGCATCTGCACTTGGTAAACTGTCTATTAAACTTATAACTGCATTACCTGAATCATATATATCTTTAATAACATTAAAAGCTTTTTCACAAGATTCTAAAACATTTAAGTTAGTAACATATTTCTTAACTTTAGAATTAAGTGCTTCATATAAATTCCTTGCAGTAATTAATTTTTCTTCATCATTAAGTGTTAAATCACTTACATTTGGTAAGTTATTAATTACACTAATTACATTTTCCACACTATCAAATTCATTTACAATTTCTACTAAACTATTTAATTTATCAACATTAGTAATAAGATTCTTTACTACATCTGTTAAATTATCATAAGTATTTTGAACACCTAAAACAGTTTCTTTATCTGTTAATTTTAAGTCTTCAACAGTAGGTAGATTATTAATTAATTCTATTACATATGAAGCAGCGTCAGTATTTTGTTTTAATAACTCAAGTGCTTTTTCACAAGATTCTAAAACATTTAAATTAGTAACATATTTCTTAACTTTAGAATTAAGTACTTCATATAAATTTCTTGCAGTAATTAATTTTTCTTCATCATTAAGTGTTAAATCACTTACATTTGGTAAGTTATTAAT
>JAZSIL010000026.1:0-4109 GCA_045533785.1 Bacilli bacterium | reverse complement strand
ATAAATAGTTTATTATCTATTTTAATATAGCGATAATAATAAATAAAAAGGAATAAAATTACAATTCTAAATATCATTCCTATATTAATACCTAAAGAACTTGAGTAGACTGCATCATTTGCATAATAGTTCAGTTTAGTTGTAACTACAGGTATTGGTATCAATTTGATTACAAAATCAAATAATGATAAATTTAATAGCGGTATGAATAATGAATAAATTATTATAACAAAAACAGTTTTGTTTTTTATATGTATTTTATTTAGAAAATAACTAATAAAGAAAATTATTGATGAATAATGTATTAAACTAGCAATAATATTGATTAGAATAAATTTTCTTTTATCATTTACTAATAAAAAAGGTATTGATAAGTAAGAAAATCCTATAGCAAGTCCTTGTCTGATTCCATCGTTATCACGTTCAAAAAATAGTCCAACAAAGTATATTAGTAACGCAGGGAATAAATATGGAGTTAATTTCTTGAATATATTAACTTTAATAGGAAAATTAATAAAAGCAATTAGGAGATAAAATAAAGCAAATCCTCCTCCAAACACTCTTACAATAAACATTAATAGTGTAAATATAGGTTCAAAAGAGCCTGTATTTAATGCATGTTTTATATCTATACTTTCATAAATTTCTTTGTAGTTTATGAAATCTGTACCTCCTTCTTTTTTAAAACCAACAAAGATGATTAAAAGAATAGTAGCTATAATATATAGATATTTTTTCTGGTGTTTTTTGATTAAAATTTCGAATATCCCTAAGAAATAGAATATAATTATCAAAGAATAATATACTAAACTCATATTTGATTTACGAATGGTATATATTTATTTACCATAAAATAGTTCACAAAATTCACATATGTATCTTGCCATAAAGAATTAGCATTATTGCCTCTTTCCTTGAGTTCAAAGACAGTTATATTATTTAGAAAATCTTTAATTTCATTAATAGGTTCACCAATAGCGAAACCAGTTTTATATTTTTCAGTTTTTTCACCAACAAATGTACCTTTTGTTGTGAGTATTGGTTTGCCCAAATATAATCCTTCGTAAAATTTATTCGGTGCTGCATAAATGTGATTAGGGATATCCGTTTCGTATATTGCTAAAATTAAATCAGAATTATTCATTATTGAAAGGCCTTTTTCATAAGGCACACTTCCATAATATTCTATATTCGAATATTTGCCGGCATATTCTTTAATTTGATTTTCCAATTCTCCAAACCCGGCAATTTTAAAATATAATAAATTAGGATTGTTCTTTACTACTTCTAAAATTTTCTCCAATCCTCTATGACGTGTTAAGACTCCTACATATGATAGGATTAAAGGTTTGCTATTTGAAATTTCATTCTTTGGTAAACTTTTCTCAAAATGTGGAATGTTAGGTAAAACCCATAATTCTTTAGGCTTCCAGCATATTTGTTTTTTTCTCTCTTCTTCACAAATAATCGTAACGTCCGCTTTTTTTAATGAGAACTTTTCGAATGATAATATGAATGATTTTATTAATTTATTATGAAACTCACGAGAATCTACAAACCAATCGAATATATCATATATAACCTTTTTGTGAAATAATAGCTTAAAAAGAATGGCTGGTAGAATTGTATCAAAATCACATGCATGAATAACTTGATATGAATTCCTTTTTACATACAATTGTTTAATTAGAAATAAATTGAATAGTAAAAGTTTGAATGCATTTTTCATTCCAGAACCATATTCTGCTTTCTTATGAAAATAAGTGAATTGAGTATTATTATCAAATTTTAAGAATCTATCCCAACATAATACATGAAATACGATATTGGATGCAGAAAGATATTTCAAGTATTTTTGTAGTCTTGAATCAGGATTACCATCTGTACTTCGCAAATAAATGACCATAAGCTTATTTTATGAATTTTCCTACAATACGTTTACAAGCCAATCCGTCACCATAGGGATTTACAGCTTTGCTCATGACATCGTAATATTCTTGATTATCTAGCAATGCTGATACTTCAGATACAATTTTATCATAGTTTGTACCTACTAGCTTAACTGTACCGGCTTCCAATGCTTCTGGACGTTCGGTAGTATCACGCATAACCAATACAGGTTTACCTAATCCAGGGGCTTCTTCTTGTATACCACCACTATCCGTCAATACTATGGTAGACTTCTCCATTAAATAAACAAATGATAAATATTCCAAAGGTTCAATGAAGAACATATTGCCCAAGTTTGATAAATCTTCACCAAATACTTCATGAATGGGTTTACGTACATTCGGATTTAAATGCATTGGGTAAACGAAATCTACTTCCGGATATTTTTGTGTCAAATCTTTGATGGCAGTGCACATATTGATAAAGCCATCACCGAAGTTTTCACGTCTATGACCGGTAATCAAGACTAATCTCTTACCATTATTCAGACGATTGACATCGTAGCCAGCTGTAGCTAAAATACTTTGTAATTCAATATTTAAGTTGCTGTCTTTCTTGATTTTATCAACAACCCAATATAAAGCATCAATAACAGTATTTCCTGTAACTGTTATGGAGGCATCCTCTACGTTTTCCTTTAACAGATTCTGACGGCTTAATTGTGTCGGTGAGAAATGATAGGTTGCAATACGTCCTGTAATCAATCGATTCATTTCTTCTGGCCATGGACTATAGATGTTATGAGTACGAAGACCGGCTTCTACATGCCCAACGGGTATTTGTTGATAGAAAGCCGCCAATGCTGCGGCAGTACTGGTAGTGGTATCCCCATGTACTAGAACCACATCAGGTTGTGCTTCTTTCAATACGTCACGCATGCCCACCAATACACGTGCTGTAATATCATATAAATCCTGACCTTGTTTCATGATGTTCAAATCATAATCAGGTTGTATATCAAATAGATGAAGAACTTGATCTAACATTTCACGATGCTGACCAGTAACGCATACAATAGTCTTAAATTGCTCAGGATTCTGCTGAAACTCCTTTACTAATGGTGCCATCTTAATGGCTTCGGGACGTGTCCCGAAAACTAACATTATTTTTTTCAACATATATATTATTTTTTATACATTCAAATACAGATTCTCATATTTCTCTACCATTTTATCTAAAGAATATTTTTTACTCTTTTCATAGGCCGCTTCTCCTATTTTTATGCGTAAAGATTGATTGGTTGATAGAATATTAATAGTTTTAATCCATTCGTTTTCATTTTTAGTGTCGATAATAAATCCATCTTTTTGATCTGAGATAATTTCTCTAAAAGGTGGAATGTCAGAAGCAATAACAGGCAATTTAGATGCCATTTTTTCTATTAATGAAATTCCAAAACCTTCAAATTCTGAAGGGAATACAGCAAAATCGCAATTATTTAATATTTGTGCAACATTATTACAACCTCCGAGGCATAATATATTTTTCTCTAGATTATATTTTTTAATTTCGACTTTTATTGTATTTAAAAGAATTCCATCACCAATAAATAGTAGTCTTATGTTTGTATTGTTATTAATTATTTTTTTCCACATGTGAATTAAAAATAAGTGATTCTTTCCAGGCACTACTCTTGCTACATATGCAACATTAATAATATTAGAGTCTTTCTTTTTTTCTTCTATAGATTTATTAAAAGCATTTATATCTACACCATTGTAAATTAGTGAATATGATTTTGCTATTTTGGGAAATAATTGTAAATTCATATCATACACTTGTTTTGAAATACCGACAATATGTGTAGGTTTTATTCGGATTGCAAGTCGTTCTATAAATAATCTGAATTTATCAGAAATAGTCTTTGACGATAAAAAATAGCCACTTGTATGTACAGTTTTGACAAAAATAGTTTTTCTGAAAATGAAGAAAGAAATTAAAGAAAATAATAAATATCGACTTGCTGTTGTATGAATATGTATGATATCAGGCCGTTCATTACGTATTATTTTGATAATTTTTGTTATAATAGAGAATAAATGAATTACAAATTTCCATCCAGCAATATCTTTTGATTTATAACCTAATGATATTAGCTTTACATCATTATTTAGTTCTTTTGATATATTTACATCTATTGAATATGAAAATATAGCTAC
>JAZSIL010000031.1:0-2134 GCA_045533785.1 Bacilli bacterium | reverse complement strand
AACCTCTATATTTGAACTATAAACATTATGAATCAAAGATTCATATTATGACTTATAGACACATTCTAATGGCGTCCCAGAAGAGATTCGAACTCCCGACACACGGCTTAGAAGGCCGTTGCTCTATCCAACTGAGCTACTGGGACGTAACTTATAGCATAGATATTATATCATATTTTTATAGTTTTGTAAAGTAAATAACTTATAATTAAAATATCTATGTTATTATTCTAATTGAAAGTTTTGTTTTAAAATGATATAATAGTATATGAGAATGTGTGGTGTAATTATGAAATGTTTTATTCACTATAATAATGATAATAGCGGTTTTTGTTCGGTGTGTAAAAGACCAATTTGTCAAGCTTGTGAGAGTGTAGACAACGGGATTTGTCCTAGATGTTCTAATTTTACACATAAGACTATTTACAATTATAATAAGAAAATATTATGGTTTTTAATATTAGTTTTCTTTTTTAGAACTACTTTTTATTATGATGTTATTGTATTAACTATAGCGTATAAAGAATTACTTGATTATACTTTTACAGGCGTTTTAGGGCTTATTGTTGCATTTTTACCTTTTTGTATTAATATAATTAAATATGGGTTTAAGAATGCGGTAAGATATCAAATATTTGGTAAAACTTCTGCAATTGAGATTGCTGATAATAAAAAATGGAAATCGTTTAGTACTTATGTTATTGGTATAATTACATTTATTATTTTAGGTGCTTTATATTTAATATTTACACCTGTTTTTATTGTATGTGATTTTATTCATTTAGTTAAATCACTTAAAGATTTCTTTTATCATCGAAAGAAAGTTTTGACTGAAACAGAAATTAATAATTTAGGGAAGAGGTAAAATATGTTAATTTTAGTAGGACCTAGTGCATCAGGTAAAACACAAATTGTTAAAATATTAAGAGAACAATATGGACTTAATAAAATGGTTACTTATACTAGTCGTGCAATGCGACCAGGTGAAATAGAGGGTGTTGATTATTTCTTTTTATCAAAAGAAGAATTTGAAAAAAGAATTAGTGAAGGTTTTTTTATTGAACATGTTGTTTATAATGGTAATTATTATGGTACATCACTTTCACAAGTATCAAGTGATAAAGTTGTAATTTTAGAACCTACTGGGTTAAAACATTATTTAAATAAGGTTCGTAAAGATGTTAAAGTTGCTTTTCTAAGATGTTCTAAAGAAATTGTTCGCATTAGAATGCAACGTCGTGGTGATCATGATGAAGTTATTGAAAAAAGATTAAAATTAGATAGTGAAGTTTTTAATAAAGAGGTTATGAAAATGGCGGATTGGATTATTGATACTTCTGCATCTAATATTTATGATAATGCAAAAGAAATTTATTTATTATATAAGGATTTTATTTAAGAAATGAATTATAAGATTCAGATATTAGAAGATAATAATATTCCATACATTATCATTAAAAAAAGATTTAAGCGAGTGTCAATTAAATATAATTCTAACTGTATATTAGAAATAAGACAACCTTTAGGATTTCTTGATGTTGAAATGATTAAGTTTGTTGAAAAACATATTGATTGGATAATTGTTCATAAGCCAATTAAACCACTTCCACATGAAAAATACGTTGATAATGATTCGTATTTATTATTGGGAAAAGAATATGTTTTAAAAATTGTTTATTCTAATCATCAAGATGTAATGCTTTGTAATAATCAAATTATTGTTCATACCGCAAGTGATAAGCATATTGAAAAACTTTTAGATAAATTTCGTTTTGAACAAGCTGAAATAGTATTTAATGAGATTTTATACCGCAGTTTTACTGCGATGAGTGAACATCTTATTAAATATCCAACTTTAACGATTAAAACAGCAAAATCACGTTGGGGATGCTGTTATGTTAAAGAAAATAGAATAATGTTAAATATTTCTTTAATACATGTTCCATTATCTTTAATTGAATATGTTATTTTTCATGAATTAGTTCATTTTGTTTATCCTGATCATTCTAAGAGTTTTCATGCTTTGTTAAACAAGTATGTTCCTAATGAAAAGAAAAAAAGAAGTGAAATTAAGTTTTATAATATAATATATAAATAGCAAGAAGTGTTTTCTTGCTGTTTTTTATATATTTAT
>JAZSIL010000024.1:0-22457 GCA_045533785.1 Bacilli bacterium | reverse complement strand
AACTAATAATAAAACATAATCATTTTAAAAACATAAAAAAAAATGTTATAATAAATGAGTATAAATATATACTAATAAACCATAAGGAGGATTTTATGGATAATCAAACAAATACAAATAAAGACTTAAAACATAAAATATTTACAATTGTAGGAATAGTACTATGTGCTATATTACTTCCAATGTTAATTGTAAACATTATTATGATTATTAATAGTTATACCAGCAAAGATGAGGTTCCAAGTGTTGGTAAATATGTTCCATTTATTATTCAATCAGGATCAATGTCAGGCGTTATCGAAGGTGGAGATATTATTATAACTACAAAAGTAGAACCTGAAGACATCAAATTACAAGACATCATTACATTCTATGATCCAAAAGGAAATGGGACTTCAACAGTTACCCATAGAGTCATAGATATTGAGGAAAAAGATGGAAAATTAGTGTTTACTACTGTTGGGGATGTCGTATTAAACGAAAATATTGAACAATATGGTGATTTTGAAAGTATTCCAAAAGAAATATTAAACTCAATATGTGAAACAGTCCCAGAAGATAAAGTTATCTCTAGATATAAATTTAGAATACCTCTAATCGGACATGTATCACTATTTATGTCTACAATCCCTGGCTTTATCGTTTGTGTACTTGTACCACTACTGCTATTAGTAGGGTATGACGTAGTAAGAAGAAAGATCGCTGATAAAGCTAATGATGCTGATAAAGAAGCATTACTTGCAGAACTTGAAGCTTTAAAAGCTGAAAAACTAGTAAAAGAAGAACAAACTGATTCTAACGAAGAATAAGAATCAAAAATGAAAGAAGCATTTTATATGCTTATGAAGAACTAACGTTCTTCCCCAAACTTAGATATTAAAGTACAAGCCACTAAATACTTTAATATAAATAAAAAAACAAATTAAAATAAACGAAAATTTTTTACGTAAAAAATTAGAAAGGAAGATTAATATGAAGAAAAATATTATGATGCGTTTATCTGCACTATTATTAGTTGCAGTTTTATTAACTACTTGTGTTATTAGCGGAACATTTGCTAAATATGTGTCTAATGGTTCAGCTGGTGACGAAGCTAGAGTTGCTAAATGGGGTGTAACTGTTACAGTTACTGGTGATGAAGCATTTGGTGAAAAATATAATAATGCTATTGAAGTTTCAGGAACAAAAGTTGTTTCAATTAATGCTGCAGATGATGCTGTAGATGACAATGTCTTAGCTCCTGGTACTAATGGTAATTTAGGTAGTGTTGCCATTACTGGTACTCCAGAAGTTTATGTTACAGTATTAGCAAGTCTAGATATAGAATTAACTGGATGGACAGTAGAAGGAGCATATTATTGTCCACTTGATATTACTGTTGGATCAAATACTATTAATGGTATGGATTATGCAAGTATGGATTTATTTGAAGCAGCTATTGAAGCATTAGTTGCATATGAAATTACAGCCGCTGATGCAGATGATAGTTTAGATGGATATCAAGTAGCTGCAAATACTGATTTAGCTTATTCTGTTTCTATAAATTGGGCATGGGCATTTCATACAAGCGAAGCAAACGATATTTTAGATAGTAAGTTAGGTAGTTTAGCTGTTGCTCCAACTATTGCTGCTGAATGGACTGCTTCAGTTACTCAAGTTGACTAATTTTAACTGAAAGTAAATTATTAAATTAAACTAAATTAAAATTTGGTTTAGCCACAAAAAAATTAAATCTTAGTACAGCCTGCCCTTAGTGGCGGGGGCAGGCTATAAGATTTTAATAATAATGTTTTTATTTTAAAGTATCAAATGTGGATTTGATGTTTTAAAATGAAAATATTATAGAAAGGAGATAGTGACAGGCTGTTGCTGGTGTTGATATATGACTAATAAAAAAGAGAGTAGATCAGGTATTGGTATTACTTTAGTGATTGTTGTTTTATGTTTGGCTTTACTTCTTTCTATGGGGGTATTATTCGTAAGACTTGCAGTATCACTTCCTCATACTGATGATACTTTTGTTATTAAAGATGAATTTGATACTGTTGAGGTATCTGATGATGAGGTTATTTGGAGTGAAAATGCTGAGATTACTATTTTTGAGACTTCTAAAGTTAATGAAAATGGTGATGTTGTAGTTGAATCTAATAATGGTGAAAAGATTATTGCTCCTGGTATGGAAGGTAATTACCGTTTTGAGATTAAGAATTTAGGTAAGTTTGCGGTTGATACTACGACTATTGTTACTTGTAAGTTTACTGTTAATGATGAAGTATATGAAAACTGTCCAATTGAGGTTCGTTTTACTAATTATCGAGGTGAAAATGTTACTAGGGGTGGTTGGATTAATGTTAATGAAATTACTAATTTTATGGATGAATTAACAGTTGGTAAAAAGAGTTATATTTATTTTGATTTAGATTGGCGCTGGTGTTTTGATGGTGATGATGAACTTGATACTTTACTTGGTAATCTAAGTTGTGATAATGATGTAAGACTTAGTGTTGGTATTGTTGCTGCTGCTACAAGAAGTGGAGATAAAGATGCTACTGGTGGACTTCCTATTGGTGAGGCTACACTTGAAAATGGTTTATTAGATATTACTCCATTTATTGCATTTAATGTAATTTTAGTTTTAACTATTATTATTCTATCTATTCATGAACATAATAAGCGTAAAAAAGAAGCTAATAAATATCGTATGGTGGAGAATAAAAATAAATAAATTTTTGTTAATATAATTGAATTTATAGGTGAGCAAGATGAAAAATAAAGTTAAACGTACAATTCAATATGTATTTAGAATTATGATATTTTTAATTATTAGTTTAGTTGTAGGGTTAACTTTTTATACAATTAATGCAAGACGTATTAATGGTGAAAGACTTGTTATGCCTTTTAATAAAACAATTGCGGTTGTATTAACAGGGAGTATGGAGCCTACAATTGGTGTTAATGATTTAATTGTTGTTGAAAAGACTAATGATTATGTTGTTAATGATATTGTTGTTTATCAAACTGGAAGTATGCTTGTTGTTCACCGTATAATTTCTATTGATGGTGAAATGGTTACAACTGCTGGTGATGGTAATGATGGTGCAATCGATGAACCAATTCATATTAAAAATATTAATGGTGAGGTTGTAAATATTATTCCTCATTTAGGGCTTGTATTAAAGATAATTAAGAGTCCAATTGGTTTAATTATTATTGGTGGTTTGTCAATCTTTTTATTAATTTTGTCGTATAAGAAAGAGAAAAAAGAAGAAACAAGCGAAATTGATTCGATTAAAGAAGAAATTGAAAGATTAAAAAAAGAAGTAAAATCGTAAATTAGTGATTTAAAGAAAGGAGTTGATGTTAGATGAAAAAACGAGCTGATAAATTATCTTCAGTTGTATTTTGTGTTTTAATTGCATTAATCGTCTTATTAGCGATATCTAATTATTTAACTTCTGGTCTTTATGCAAGATATTTATCATTTGGTGAAAGTAGTGATGATGCAAGAGTTGCTAAATGGGAAATTAATTTTAAAGATGAAAATGGTAATGTTTTAGATTCTAGTATGCCTTCTGTGTATTTAGATAATGGTACAAAAGGTGAATGGGGTATTGATATTGTTAATTCATCAGAAGTTACTGCTAAACTTACTAGTGAATCTAGTGTTAATTTAAGATTATATTCACCTAATTTTGATATTCATCATGATCATAATACATGGGATTTTTTAGAAGATGGAGAAGGTAATCATATTAATAATCCAATTAATTTTAAGGTTTGTTTGTATAATTGTAATTTAGTAACTTTAAAAAATTATTTAGTTGATGGTGCTTTTACTGCAAATGAAGATGGTGTTTATGAACAAGTTATTCTTGATACTACACTTGATTTACATTTTGAAATGAAAATTGAAGATGGATTATTCTATTATGAAACAAATGTTACAGTTGGTGAATTAGCTGAACATTTTAATATTAGTCCAAATGATGATGCTGGATGTTTAAGAGTTATTTGGGAAGTTGAAGATGCTTTAGGCGCTGTTGTAACTGACGATAATTATGAATCTTATCATTTAGTAAATATTGATGATTATGATAGTTCTTTATATAATGGTGTTGTCGATAAGAGTACTATTATTGGTGAAACTAGTTTAATTAGTATTTTAGATGGTAGTGGCGAAATTAACACGATTTTAGAAAACAATAGTTTTGTTATTGATGATAAAACTTATGTCATTGCGTATAAAAACCATGATTATTTTGATTATTTTATTTATACATCTAGTATTGGTGGTGAAGTAATGATTACGACTGTTGAAGATGAAGAAGTAGTAATGAAAAAAGCTTCTAAATTATCTAGTGATGAAAAAACTGAATTACTTGCTCGTACTATTAGTGATCCATATACAATGGATTCAGTAGAATTATATGTTGAAAAATTAGAATATACTGCTTTCAGTGACTTTATTAATGTTAAATCACAACATGATGCTTTAACTGGTTATGTTAGTTTAGGACTTGAATGTCGTTTAAGTTTAAATTTAAAGGTAGAACAAGTGGATTAATATGAAGATAGTAAGAATAATTAGAAATGTATATTTAGGTTTGTTAGTTACAATTATCTTATTTTTAGGTGTTTTTTTAGTAAGTTCATTATTTAGTAAAACATCATATACTCAAGTGTTTGGTTTATCTTTTTTTGAAGTTAAATCATATAGTATGTATCCAGAACTTAAAAAAGGTGATTTAGTTGTTGTGAAGAGCTTAGATGCTGATGAATATGAAGTAGGTATGACTGTTACTTATATTAGAGAAAATGAAAAAACTCCTACAACACATAAGATTGTTAAAATAGAAGGTAATATTATAACAACAAGAGGTATTAACGCCGAAACTAATAATGCTGATGATGAACCTTTTGATGTATCATGTATTATTGGTGAAGTTGTTTATGCATGGAAAAGTTATGGTAGCATTCGTGATTTTGTTACTAATCCATTAGGTATTGTATGTATTTTAATCTTTGGGTTCTTTATTATAGAAGGTTTTAATTATTTAGAAAATAAATTTAAAGAAGAAGAAAAAGCAAAAAAATTACAAAAAGAAGACGCATAAAAATCTTTAGAAAGGAAGGACTATGAAAATTAAGAAAAGATATATAATATTTTCTGCATATTTAGCATTTGTTTTACTAATATGTTTAAGTTCGTTAGTCCTTGCTAAATATGTTTCTGAAGAGAAAAAAGATTTAAATTTTACGATAGGTAGCGTTTTATATTTTAATTATCAACGTTCAGATCTATATCGTAATGATCAAATTGTATCAATGACTCCATCTGTTTATGAAGAAGATGGAAAAAGATATCAATTATTAGAAACTGCAAATGTTGTTCCAGGTGATAATCTAACTTATTACTTTTATGTAAGTAATTTTAATAGTATTACTGGAGACCAAAATATTGTTGATGGAGTTATGTATCCAAATACTTATGCAACACTTTCTCTTCCAATTAAAGAACAAGTATATGATGTAGAATGTACAATTTTGTATCGTGAAGTACCATATGATGAAACAGATACAACTACTCCAGATAATAATGCGTGGAATAATTTAGTTGAAGGTGTATATTTAGATTTACCACCTGTTTCACAGCGTAAGGTTAAATATGAATTTAAAGTTCAAGTTATTGTAGATGATCAAGCTGTAGATACAACCCATGAAGATTATTTTAGTGCGGTATTGACAGTTAAGTTATTTATTAACGCAGCAAGCGACGAATAAAAAATTTAAAAGAAAGGGAAAAAGTCAATGTTTAATAAAAATAAATCTCAAAAACGACTTTTAGTTTTTGGTGCTTTAATTATTACTTTAATATTTGTATATGTCTTTCAAACTTGGCTTTTACCAACTTTGTCAAGATATATTTATAGAGAACAAGATGAAATTAGAGCTCATTATACAGCACTTTATTTCGCATCTACTGGTGAGGGAAAAACTATTGCTCTTGAAAATAATGAAGGATTTGTTGATTTTGATTTAAGAAATTATATAGGCGAAAAAGTTACACAACGTGATATTGTATATACAATTTCTAAACCAAGTGTTTTTTATGATAAAGACGGTAATGAAATTGAATATGTTGAGGATTATCTTAATAGTAATCAAAGTAATGAACTTCATGTATTAGATGTTTGGGGTAAACCTAAAAAAGTAGAAAAAAGTACTTACTTATATGATGTAGAAATAGTTGAAAATAGTGGGGAAGTTTATTCTGAAGGTGTTTATGCTTTCACTTATGAAAAACTTGGTTCAAGTGCTGTTGGTAAGGTTCATACTGTTACATGTAAAGTAACAAAAAAGGGACTTGAACCTTTAGATGATTCAATTTCTTTAGTTGTTCAATTAAGTAAACCTTATAAAGAAGTATTTATAATTAATATGAAAGTATCTAGTCGTTTAATTACTTTTGCACATAAAGAAGTTGACATCTTTAATATCGCTTATGATAAAATTTATGTTCAAACAGCTGATTTATTTGCTAATTATAAAAAAGATGATTATACAATTAGAACAATAGGCATTGATGATCATTCTTATTATAAATTTACACCTTATGCATTTAAATTAACAATTTCATGGTCTGGTTATATGCTAGATGAAAATAAGTTAGAAAATATTCATATTGGTACATCATCATCTCCTGGAGGAGATAAGTATAATGATGCTATGGATCCAAATGGAGTAATTAATAATAGTGGTAATTATCCAAATCCTGATTTAGATTTGCCATATATTGATTTAGAAAAATCAACAATTTGTAAAATTAATAGTTTATACGATAATTCTAATGGTCATCGTGGTGAACTTGTAATGTTTGTTCCACAAGGAGCTGATTTATCACTAATGTTTTTAAAAACAGCTAATGGTGGAACAATTGATGTAAAAATAGAAGCATACATTACGTATGTATTTAATAATAATGATGTTATTTCAAAATATTTAGTATATTCTGATACTGATTTAGGCGGATATAAACATACTGATGATTTATATAATCTAACTAAATATGGTAATTAAAATAAAAAGGAGGCAGTAATATGAAAACAAAAGCAAATAAAAAGTTTATTCTTTTATATGTAGTAACAGTTTCGCTTGTTTTACTTGTTACTGCTTTTATGTTTATAGCTTTTAAAAATACTGATAATACAGTTGCAGCAGGAGAAAACGAAATTGAAATTAAAGTTGATAAGGTAACTACAGTTTCAGTATATGCATTTGGTTCTGGTGTAGAGTTTGTTGAATCAACTGCAAATTATGATCTTTATACAGCAACTGTTGGAACAACTGTTCGTCTTCAAGCAGTAAATGAAACAAGAATATTTAAAAATTGGATTATTACTGCATCATCTGTTGGAACAACTCCAGAGATTAATGATTTAACTAATAATATTATTAACTTTGAAGTTACTGCTGACATGAGTGATTTAGAAGTAACGGTTAACCGTAGTAACGCAACAGCAAACGACTATGGTAAATATATGATGGACCGTTTTGTTATTGTTGATGAAGCCGAATTAATTGCTTTACAAAATATTTTAAAAGGTATAGGAACAGATAGTGATTTTGCTTTATACTATGATAATCCTGAAAAATATGATGAAGATTCTGAAAAGAGCGCTTTAAAAGAAGATTTAAGATATGGGTATTTCTTAATAGCTAATAACTTTACAGTATTTAATGAAAAGTTTACAGGTCTTGGAACTAAAACTGAACCATTCCAAGGTATTGTATGTGGAAAAAATAATAATGTTAATTCACGTATCTTTTTAACTATTAATGCACTTGAGGCTCCGGGTGAGGCTTCATATGGTTTATTTAGTTATTTAGGTAATGAAGCTTTAATTAGAAATTTAAATGTTACAACATCAATTGGTATTAATTCACCAAGCGAAGATACACTTACAAATGATGAAAAAAATGCGTATGCTTCTAATCCAAGTATTATTTATGCAGGTGGTTTATCTGGTGTAATGAACAAAAGTACACTTCTTGATGTTAATGTTTCTACTAATATTGGTATTGATAGTGCTTACGCAACAAACATTTATGCAGGTGGTTTATTTGGTAGTTTAGAAACTGGATCTGGTATTGATTCAATTAGTGATGTTGTTTATGAAGGAACAAACTCTTCTTGGTCAATTGTTTCAAGTAAAAAAGATTCTATTATAAATGCTGGACTACTTTCAGGTATTGCAAAAGACTCATATATTAAAGATGTTGAATTAGTTGTTACTAATCAAATTGTTGATTTAAAAAATGAAAGTATTACAGGTAGTGATTCTAATTCTAAGCTATATTTAGGAAATGTTTTTGGTACTTATGTAATTGGTGAAAAAAATATTACAATAGATGATATTATGATCATGGGTAACGACAAAGAAAGTTTACGTGCTGTTGCTACAAATGGCGATTCAGTTGTAGGTGGACTTGTTGGTTACGTTGATTATGATGAAGTTTTAGATAAAAATGGAACATTAAATGTAGACAAAGTATATTTTAGAGTTTTAGGTGGCAATAGTGAATATTCAGCTTCTTCAGTAGAAACTAGTGATGTTGTTAATTTATATGCTGGTGGTATGTTTGGATATATTGATGATAATGCAAATGTTCTTGCGACTACAGCATTTAAAGAAAGACTTCAAGAAATAGAATTAGATGGTGACAATTCAATTACAGTTGCGAACTATTTATTTGAAGGTAATTATCTTGTTACTGCAGTTCAAAATGGTCAAACTATTTCAAAAACTGTTGCTGGTGTTACTTATATGTATGGCAAATCAATTGCTGGTGGAATAGTAGGAAAAGGATATCTTAACTTAACAGGTAGTGAAGAGAATAGAAGTGATCTTGCTATAGCAAGTCCTAGCAGTAATTTAGTTATTGAAGCTGTTCAATCAAAATTAACAGATACTACGGAAAATATTAATGATAAAGAACATGCTGCAGCAGCACTAATTTATGGTAGTGTAGGTTTAAGAAAACTAACACTTTCAGAAGTTTCTAATATAAACGTTTATACAAATAATACAACTATTCAAACTATAAGAGAAATAGGTTCTAAGGCAAAAGGTGATTTACATACTGGTGGCTTTATTGGATATGCTACTGGAAGTAATTTTGCAAATATTGGTTTATATTTTAATAACTCAGAAATTCTTGCAAAGAGTTTATCGTATCTTGCTAAAAATCCTAAATATGATACTAATAGTGCATTCTGTGGTGGTTTTGCAGGTGAACTTTTTGGTAATAGTAGCTTGGATAATATTGAATTTGCAGGTTATGATGAATTTAGTTTTGAAATTGTTGGAACAAATACTAACTTAGAGTCAATTCAAAATACTAAACCTGGTGGTAAAGAATATAATAACGATAGTAGCGACTATAAAGGTGAAAACTACATCGGTGGATTAGTTGGAAGAATTAAATATACTCGAATTGAAGATTCTAGATTTATAGGATCAAAGAGTTATAAAAACTATATCCGAATGAGTGGACACGAATCTCCAGATAGTGCCTTCTGTGGGGGTATTGTTGGATTTATTATGGTAAATGAAAATAATGTTCCATCATCGGTTATTAACTGTGCTGTTTCGGATACTGACATTAATGGTAATGCTACTTGTGTTGATACAAGTTATAGTAACCCAGATATTTATATTGGTGGTATCATTGGTGCTGTTTATGTTCATGGAACAAATTCTAGTGTTGAAATTTCTGATTGTCGTGTAAATAATTCAAATGTTTATGCACTAGGTAATGAAATTATTGCAACTTATGCTGGTGGTATTATTGCAGGTGCGACATGGGAATCTTCAGTTAATATTAAAGATTGTTATGTTGTAGATAGTTCTGTTAAAGCAAACACAAGAACAACAATTCTAAATGAAAAAGGAAATGTTATTGAATCATCTGCTGCTGGTATTATTGCTCTTGTAGGAGCTGGTACTACTGTTGGTATCTCAAACTGTGTTGTAATAGATACAAATATTGATGCAGTAGTTAGCGAAACAATTTATAATAATAATACATATGTTAGATCGTATGGTGCTGGTATTTCTGGTTTTACAGAAGGAAACACACATATTCCTAATATTACAAACTGTTATTCTAATGCGATTGTTAATGCAACTCATAGTTATAGCGGTGCTGAATCAAAAGTTTATGGTATTGCATATTATGCAAATATAATGACAACTACAAAAGATGTTAATAGTACAATTGAAAAAATTACTTACAAAACATTTACACTTAATGATTACACATTCCAAGTTGTATCTAGTGAAGATGGTACATATCAAATTAGAAATATCTATGGAAGCTATGTAAGAGTTTGGACTACTGGACAAGTTGGAACTACAAATGATGTCAGTAGAGCTACAACATTTACAATGGTAAATAATCACTTAGTGTATGGTACAAATTATGTAAGTTTTAGTGGTAGTAATAGTATCGTTTTAGGTAATAGTTACTATGATTTTACTTCTGTTGATTATTTTGATACAACTAATAATTTATCTACTACTGCTAATCAAACTTATTATTTAAAGAAAAATGTTAAGAATGATATTGATGATAAAGGAACTGCTGTAGGAACAGGTCCATTCTATTTAAATCTTAATACACCAACTAATCCTTATGGTAACTATGATTATTTATATGGATTTGATGGTTCTGCTCAAAAATTATATATTGAAATTATTGATAATAATGCTTCATTTGTAGTAAATCATGTAAGAGATTCTGTTGTCACTGTTACTGCAACAGATGAATCTACTGTTTTAGCTCATGTATGGATCAACGCAAAAGAAGATGGTAGTGTTGATGGTGCAGATGGTGTTTATAAACCAAATCATGAAAATAAAGAAGAAGCTGCTTCTTATGGATGGTTTATCTTTGATTATGTTTTACTTTATTCGGGTGACTTAGTAGGAATAACTAGTAATATTAGTAACATTAATACAAGCTATACAAATGATTCCTCAGTTTATGAACATTACTATGGTGATGTAAATAGTGATGATAATAATGAACATTACTTAGTTAATAGTAATAACAATTCTGATATTATTTTAGATAATTATGAAGAATTAGATGTTGTTAATAATGTAAAAGAATTCACATTTAAAGTTTATGATAATATGCTTAGCTTAAATGTTGATTTTGAAATTACACACTTTGGTGCTAATTATAAACTACTATTTACTGATGCTGATAGTAATATTATTGAAGATGCTGAATTTAAACGTTTATATGGTGATGCGACATTAAAATTAGTTGAGAAACATTCATCAACTAACAACGATTTATATAATTTAGTGTTTACTCTTAATGAAAATATTACTGAAGATACAGTAGTCTTTATTAAATTTGTTGGTGGTAATAATAAAATTTACTGTGAAACATCGTTTAAATTTAACTTAATAGCCAATAAATTAGAACTTGTTGGTGTTACATATGCTGATTATACACCACCGCTAAACTATTATGATACAGAAAATGAACTAGGAACTAGCACGTATCCTTATTATTTAACTACTAATTCAATTACTAAGTTTATTCCAATTTTTACTAAATCTAATGATTTAGTTAAAGGTACTAAATATATTCTAGAAGAAAATATTGAAAAATGTGATTATGAAGTAGACGCAGAAACTGATTTATACTTTGATATTTTAAGTAGTGGGGAATTAAAAACTCTTAATACTACTGGTAAAACTGGTAAGTTAACTGTTTCACATGGTGATTGTGAACCGATTACAGTTTATTTTACATCGACAAAAGAAATTAACGTTGCTTACTCTGTTACAGGAGCTGATGTTGAAGGGTTAACTCATGCAACAGATTCGACTGATTTCTACTTTGAGCAATATGTCAGATCTAATTATAGTGGTATACCTACTTCTGCAATTATTACAATCGGAGCTACTGGTTATGATTTAACTGATTTAGAAAATCTAGATGCCAATATTCTAATTTATGAAATTAATAAAGATGGTTCAGTTAATAATTCTGTTATTACGGAATTTAATGCTGATGCTTATGGTTATGTTATTAAAGTAGATGAAAGTTTACTTACTGGTAATTCTATTACTATGGTTGATGTTGATATTGAATACCCAATTGTTTATACTGTTACTTTAGATTTACAATGTAAAACATTTAATGACTCAATTCCAACTGAACAATTAACAAAATCATTTAAGATTGAAAGTGGAACAAGCTTTAAAGAATATTTTACAATTATTGATGGTAATGGAGATAGAATTATTAGACCTGATATTACAAGTTGGATTGAAAACGCAGAAATATTTGGTTATGTATTCACTGGTTTCTATTTAGTTAATGATGCTAATTCAATTCACTCATATGGTATAAGTTTTGATGATTTAGCAATTTCTGAATATACTGTTAACTCATCCCTTACTTTCTATGGACGTTGGAGTTACTTAATTGAACTTGTAGAAGCATCAGGAACACATATTAAAACTGGATTTAATAGTGCATTCTTACAAGAATACATAGGTGATGGATTTACACGTGCAATTCAAATCCCTATTAATGCAAATCAAGGTTATGTATTTAGGGTTGATACAGATTCCCACTATATTGGAAAACCTGGTATTGAAGCATATTCTGTTACACTTGATAATTTAGGTAATAAAGTAATGACTGAAATTGAGATTGAAATGTATCAAAATAATAGTTCATTATATTATATTAGTCCTGATAAAATTACTGGTTATTTAATTATTAAAACTACAGTAAGTAATTCAGAAGTTATTGTTGGTGAACACACATCATCAATTACGGAAAATGTTACTACAGAAGATGGTGTAATTACATTTAAATATATTGCTAATCACTATAATGATCAAGAAAAAAATAATCAATCATATATTTACAATTTAGTTGGTAAAGATTATAATACATTACCTATGGAATTTGTACTAGATTTCTATAAGGAAAGCGATTATTCAGATTTAATTCTTCCTGATTTTACTGAAATTAGAGTTTATTACAATCGTTATGTTGATGGTTCAACTACTCCTGTAGATACAATTATTGGTACATATACTACTCATAGTGATGACCGTGTATACTTAACTGAATTTACAATGCTTGATTTAGAAACACTTGCATTCCCTGCAAGTACAACATTTGGTGATGTGCTTGGAACATCTAAGTCAGTAACTGAAATTTATTATTTCACAATAACTCCGCCAAATGGTTATTCTGATCGCGTTAAAAACGAAATAGCTAATTATATTGTTGAATGTGGTTATTGTGATGGTAAATCTGAAACTCATCAACCAATCAATTATCTAGAAGGTGCAAGAACGAAAAATGAACTTGCTAATCCTGAGGATTTAAGTGAAATCATTTCGCCTTCAACTGATTATGAAAGTTCAAGACAATATAAAATTTACCATATTGTTCCATCACGTGATACTCACTTAATTGATAATGATACTTATTATACATTTGTTGATGATACAGCATACTCAGTTTATGATATTATATTAAAAGATACACAAAAACTACCTGACTTTAATTACATTAGTTTATATGATGATCATCGTCAAAGTACACTTGAATCAAGTAAAACTAACTTTGCAATTAAAGAATTAAGAGTAAAACTTGGATATCGTTTAGGTAATGTTGCAGTATATGGATATTATCATATCCCTTCAACTGATAGTTGGGAGTGGATTCCTGTTTCTAATATTAATGTTACTTCGGCAATTTATCAAGAATACATTGTTGATGTAGCTTATGAGACATTAGATGGTGAAGGTAACGATGTTGTTATTTATCCATACGCATTTAAGATAGATAATAATTCTACAAATGAAATTAGAATTGCACAAATTGATATTTTATCTGCAACTAATAATGTTTTATATATTGGTAATATTTCTGATTTTGTTGATAATGGAATTATTAAAGATGCATATGATAATGATTTATATGTATATTCACTTGAACATAAAATTGAAGGTGATTCAAGACATGATGGTAAAATATTTATGCTTGCCCTTCAACTTGCTGATAAAGATGATGAAGAAATCTTAATTAGTGATATTATTGGTGATATTTATATTAATGTTTTAAATATTGGTTTAGATATTGATCACTTTGTTTACTTAAATGAATATCGTGGTAAAAACACAGCTTATTTAAATTTAACAGAAATCATTAAAGTATTAAATGTAGATAGAATTGATTTTACAATCACAATTCCATCTGATTATCAAGTTTATTCAGTTCAATTATTAGAAGTAACAAATGAATTTAAACCTGCTTCTGGTGAAGTAAGAGTAGAACATTTTAATGAACATAGACATTACTTTATTGATGGTGTTTGTAAATGTGGTGCTATCGATCCTACTTATAATAATAAACTAAGATCGTTCGGTGCTATGTTAGCAGCAGACTTAAATATGGCTGGTGGATCTACTACAACAACTGTAGAAGAATTCTTTAATACTTCAGGAGAAAATATTGAATTATCTTGGGCTCACCCAGAAATGCTTTATAAGTATAAATGGTTCTTTGAACATATTAAAGAAAGCATAACTACTCAAGCAACTAATGCAGGATTAACATCTGATCCAAATTATCTTAACGCAATCAGTTTATTAAATAAATTAATTGTTGGTTACGAACCTGAAAATATTTTCACAAGTAATGACTTTACTGCTGGTAGTGAATTAATACGTTACTATATTGATGGTTTACTTAACTCAAAATCAAGTTTAGAATTAAATGTTCCTGATAAGTATTCAAGTTTCATGATTGACTTCTCATCTTCAAGTAATATTGAAATCGTTGAAAATAAATATGAAGCATTTAAAAATACAATAGTTATTGCAGCATATAATAATACAGGACTTTATTCAGGTAATGATGGACCTTCAAGTATTAATGTAGTTTACCTATGTGATGTAGGTGTAAAAACTAATAATTCATTGAGAACACAAAGTAAGATTTTATTAAATAAAGTTGGTGCAAACACTTATCAAATTATCGCAGTCGGAAACAGCCGTGAAGGTGATACTTCTGCAGATAATATCGCTTCTAAAGTTGACTGGACACACGCTATTGCTACTGTATATCCTGTAGACTTTGAAGCTTTATATGGCCAATATGTTGGTGATTATTTAATTATTGATGATGACGATGTTGTTTTATTAGAAACTGGATATAATACATTTGTTCAAAACATCAAAGATATGAACTATGATGGATTCTTTAACGCAACAATTGTAGAAGATCTTGATTCAACAGCTTATGAAGTACCACTTTCTATTGCTGATAAGACAGCGTTAACTACATCTATTCCTGACGTTGTTGTCAATCAATCCTTTACAAGTGGAAAATACATTGTAAATGGAGCTATTTACACATATGGTACAAATGCATTCTCAAATATTAAAGATGCTATTGCTAATTCTACTTCTGGTGAAACAATTTATGTATTCGCTGGAACATATAACGAATCTATAACAATTTCTAAAGAAAATGTAATGATTTATGGTCCTAACTATAATGTTGTGGCCGCTCCGATGAGATATGATGAAGCTAATATTCAAGGTACTATTACCATAACAGGTAATAATGTAAAACTAAATGGTATTGGAATGATAGGAACTTCGTCACAAATTTTAATTGGTGCTGTTAGTGATGTTAGTATTTTAAATGTATATTGTACAGGATATAAAGATGTAAATAAAACAATTAGTAATACAAAATATACTTATAAAGTAGCTGTTTATTCTGAAAGTTCAATAACTAATTTAGTTATTAAAAATTCTTATTTTAAGGGTGATTTACCTGAATTATCTAATTATAGACCGCTATACTTTGGAACAGGAACTGTAACTAATGCTACAATCGATAATAATTATATTGATAATGGCAATGATACAAATGGTGTTGCAATTGCTATATATAAAATTGCTGGTATATATAAGATTCAAAATAACAAGATTGTTTTCCAATCAGGAAATAATACACTATATTTAGGAACTGAATATAATGCTTGTTCGGAAATTTGGATTAGAGACAATTACTTTACAAGTGACCAAGTTGAAAATACAAAAGTTGCAACAATTACTGTCCAAAGATTTACTTCAAATAGTGGTGCAATACATATTGTAGGTAATACGTTTGAATATGTGACTGGCGGTAATACATTTAATCTGTCTGGATGTACAGGAAAAGTTAATATTAAGTATAATTATTTCAAAGATTGTACGTTTAAAATTACTGCTGATACAGAGGTAGATTTAGATCATAATTATTATAGTTCAATGCCGGTACAAGATGATACAGATACATCTGAAACTTATGAAATATTCTTAGATGAATATAACGCAAATCCTACATACACAAATGAACAACGTATTGAGGATTATGAATGTAATGCTACTTATAATTAAATAAGATTAAAGCGATTATAGGAAACTATAATCGCTTTTTATATAGGAATTATTTGTTAAATAAAAAAAGTTTAATTTTATGTGTTTTAAATTAATTTAAGTCATTAATACTATAAAGTTGAAAAAAAATTTAAAATGTGGTATAATAAATACACTTACTATGAAAGGTGATTGTTATGAAAAGAAAAACTAATATATCAATAATATTTTTACTTATCGCTTCATTACTTGCTAGTGTGACTCTTGGTTTATTGATTATTAATCAAGGGATGAAAGTTTTTGCTGATATTTCATTTTATGTTATTTGTGGAGCTTTATTTTCTTTAATTATTGCAGTTATTGTATCATTATCTAATCGTAAGAATCACTTATATATTGAAACTTTAGAGAATAGATTAGAACTATGGAACACAATTTCATATAAAGTAAAAGGTGCAGGAGAAACTGCATTTAAAGATTTACCAATAGGTGTTATTGTTCTAGATAATGCTTACCGTGTAAAGTGGAGTAATCCGATTGTTCAAAAAATGTTACTTAGTGGTCTTAAAGAAAAAGATCTTGACGAGATTGCTAATGGTAAGATTTATGATTTTATTAGAGATAAAGAAGAAGAACAAGTTTCTGATGATGTAATTATTGGTGAAATTGAATTATTTAAGAAGATTTATCAAATCATCTATGTTCAAAGTATTCGTGTTGTTTATTTAACTGAAATTACTTCAATTGTTGATTTAAAAACACAATATACTAATCGTACTGTTGCTGTAGGGTATATTAATGTCGATAATTTAGAAGAAGCATTGTCTGATTTAGACGTTCAAGGAAGAAGTGAATGTCAAGGTAAAATTACAAGTGCGATTGTAAAATGGGCAGAAAAATTTAATTCATATGTTAGAGCATTTTCAGATTCTAAGTTTATGCTTATGACTAATTATTCTCATCTTCTTCAAATGTTAGAAGATAACTTTGCGGTACTAGATGAAATTAAGTTAATTTTAAAAACTACTAAAGCTGTTCATGTTACACTTAGTATTGGTATTGCGTGTGAAGATTTACATATTAAAGAATTATCAAATCTTGCTGAAGATCAACTTGAACTAGCTCTTAATCGTGGTGGCGACCAAGCTGTAGTTTTAGTTAATGGAAGTACTAAATTCTATGGTGCTAAAACTGATCCAACTCGTAAAGAAAATCGTGTTCAATTAAGATATAAATATCAAGAATTAGAAGATTTAATTAAAGGTTCTGGAACAATTTTCTGTTGTGGACATAAATGGCAAGATGCAGATTCTTTTGGTGCTACAATTGCAATGTATAATTTAGCATGTGCACTTGATAAAAAAGTTTACATTATATTCGATGAAAATAGTATTGATGCAACAGTTAGAAAAGTTTATGAAGATGTTAAGAAATTCCATAAGGTATTATTAAAATCATTTATTACACCACAAAAGGCTGTTGAACTTGCTGATGATAAATGTTTACTTATGGTGTCAGACTGTCAATCGAAGAAGCAAGTCTTGTTAAATGAAAAACAACTTTCTGCTTTTAAGAATATTGGAATTATCGACCATCATCGTAAAAATGATGAAGGTACAATTCCTAATCCATTATATTATTATTCTGAACCTGCTGCATCATCTAGTGTTGAAGTAATCTTTACGTTACTTGAATTCTCAGATTATGAACTTAATATTTCAGATATTGAAGCTACTTGGATGCTTCTTGGTATTGTAGTTGATACTAATAACTTTGTATATCGTTCTTCAAATATGACATTTGAAATTGCAGCAAGACTTGCTAAAAAACAAGCTAATATGGGTAGAGTAAAAGAATACTTAAAAGAAAAGAAAGAAGAAAAGCTACAAAGAAATAAACTTATTGGTGATATTGAAGTATATCGTAATAATGTTGCTATTGCAGTTCAATCAGATGATGCTGAACTTGAGGCTGCAACACTTGCAAAAGTTTCTGATGAATTATTATCTATTGAAGGTTTTATTTTAGCAGTTACATGTGGATTTAGTACTAATAAAACAATTCGTATTTCTGCAAGAAGTTTAGGTAAAGTAAACTGTCAAGTATTGATGGAAAAACTTGGTGGTGGTGGTCACTTAACAGCTGCTGCTTGTGTATTAAATATTAGTAATATGCAAATTGCTTTAAAACGTCTTAAAGCTGCGATTGATGAAGTATTAAAAGAAGAAGATTTTAAGAAAGTAATTTTACAAGAAGATGTTAGAAATAAAGGTCGTAAAGGTGAAATTCTTGAATTTGCTACTGAACAAGCTAATATTCTAATTTCTAGTGGTCTAGCTATTGAAGCTACTGCTGAAAATATTCGTATGATGGAACAAGAAAAACAAGAAGAAGCTCAAGAAGCTGCAAATCACTTAAAGAAATTATATGAAGTTAAGAAACTTATTGAAAAAGAACCATTAATGATATATGTTAATACTAATGAACAAGGTCACATTTTAGAAATGATTAATTCTAAAACTATTGCAGTTGAGTTAGAGAAAAAATTTGGCAAGAAATTTGATCGTCGTAAAATTATTTTCTCAAGTAATAGTGTTACAGCACTTGGAGTATATGAAGCTCAAGTTAAACTAAGTAATGAAATTTACGCAACAATAACACTTCATATTGTTGAAAAACCTTCTAATTAAGAAAGAGGTGGATTATAATGAAAGTAATATTAATACAAGATGTTAAAGGCAAGGGAAAAAAAGGGGAAGTTAAAGATTTTCAAGCAGGTTATGCAAATTTCCTTGTTAAAAGTGGCTTAGCTAAAGTTGCTAGTGATGGAAATATGAAAGAACTAGAAGAACAAAAAAGAGTTGAAGCAGAACTTGAAGCTAAACATTTACAAGAAATGAAAGAATTAAAACAAAAGATTGAAGCAGTAGTTGTTAAAATTATTGTTAAAGTTGCTGCTGACGGTCATGTTTTAGGAACTGTTACAACTAAACATATTGCAGAAGCAGTAGAAAAAACTATTGGTGCCAAAATAGATAAACGTAAAATTACTTTTACAGCACTTGTTACTGCACTAGGTGATTATACTGCTAAAGTTCAATTACACAAAGATGTTACTGCAACAATTAATATTATCGTTGCAACAAAATAAGTATTTGTTTATTTATAAAATTAGGAAGGAGAGTCTATGAATAAGAAAAAAGAAGTAATATATAATCGTTCAGTCCCATTTAACACTGAAGCAGAAGTATATGTATTAGGTAGTATTTTTATTGATAATAGAATAATTGATGGATTAATTGGGAAACTTGCGGATACAGACTTCTATGAACCAAGACATACTGTAATTTATCGTGCAATGGTTAATTTAAGAAACAATGGACATCCAATTGATGTATTATCTGTTGTTGAAGAATTAAAACGTTTAAATTATAATGATGTTGAAAATATTAGTAATTATTTAGTTGAAATCATTGACTCAGTTCCTTCTACTGCATCAGTTAAATTATATATTGAAATTGTTGAAGAAAAAGCAATTGAGAGAAAATTACTTCATAAAATGCAAGGTTTATCTGATGATATCTTAAATCATCGTTATGAACTTAATGATATGTTAGATAAAGTTGAAAGTAACATTATGGAAGTAATCAAACTTCGTAGAACTAGTGAATTTATGACTTTAACTGAGGCGGCTAATGATGTCTTTGAAAAAATTAATTCATATGTTGGTAAAGATCAAGAAATAATTGGGTTAAATACTGGGTATCCTAATCTTAATAAAGCAACTCTTGGTTTCCAAAAAGGTGATTTAATGATTCTTGCTGCTCGTCCTGCAGTTGGTAAATCATCATATGCTATAAATTTAGCTCTTCAAGTTGCAAAAAATAATGATGCTCACGTTGCATTCTTCTCACTTGAAATGAGTATTGAACAATTAATGATGAGAATATACTCTTATCAAGCAGGTGTTGATTTAGCTAAAATTAGAAGTGGTAAGTTAACTAATGATGAACTATTACTACTTAGTCTTGCTAAAGAAGATTTATCAAAACAAAATTTATATTTTGATGTGTCCCCATCTTCAAATATTGCCGATATTAGAACTAAGTGTCGCCAATTAAAACAAGCTGGTAAATTAGATTTTGTTGTAATTGACTACTTACAATTAATTACTGTAGAAAATAGTAGAGGTAATCGTCAAGAAGAAGTAAGTAAGATTTCTCGTCAATTAAAAACACTTGCTCAAGAACTTCAAGTTCCTATTCTTGCGTTATCACAATTATCACGTGGTGTAGAAGATCGTGAAAATAAAACACCACAACTTGCTGACTTAAGAGAATCAGGAAGTATTGAACAAGATGCCGATATCGTATTCTTTATTTATCGTAGAAAAGATGTTGAAGATCAAGATGTGGCTGATCAATTAAATGAAAAATTACAAGAAGAACAATTACAAAAAGAAAGAAAACAAAAGAAAGAAATGCTTGAAGTAATTGTTTCGATAGCTAAAAACCGTCAAGGTCCATTACAAGATTTCGACTATCATTTCTATGGTCATTTATGTAGATTTACAGAACAAAAAGAATTCCGTAAACCTGTAGGAAAACGTCGTCGTGCTCAAGGAATGCGCCGTTTAAACGGAAATAATAACAATTAAGGAGAACAACATGAAAGACCGTTTAGAAGTTATTTGCGAAAGATACAATCAAATAACAGAAATGCTTTCTGATCCAAATATAGTTTCAGATATTAAAAAACTTACTGAACTTTCTAAAGAACAAAGAGGTTTAGAAGCAGTAGTTATTAAATATAAAGAACTATTACAATTAGAAAGAGATATTGAAGATTTAAAAGAAATGAGTAAAGATTCAGATCCAGATTTAAGAGAAATGGCTGAACTTGAACTTGTTTCATCTGAAGAAAGAATTGAAAAGATTATTGAAGAAATTAAAATTCTTTTAATTCCTAAAGACCCTAATGATGAAAAGAATGTTATCGTTGAAATTAGAGGGGCAGCTGGTGGAGATGAAGGAAATATCTTTGCTGGAGATCTATTTAGAATGTATTCTAAATATGCTGAATCACGTGGCTGGAAGATTGAACTAATGGATTCTGAACAATGTGAAGCAGGTGGCTTTAGTTATATTGGTTTCATGATTAAAGGTGATTCAGTTTATTCATATTTAAAGTATGAATCTGGTTCACACCGTGTTCAAAGAGTTCCATCTACAGAATCGGCAGGTCGTATTCATACATCTACTGCAACTGTTCTTGTAATGCCAGAAGCAGAAGAATTAGAAGTAGAACTTGATATGAATGATGTAAGAATTGATACATTTTGTGCATCAGGTCCTGGTGGACAATGTGTTAATACAACTAAATCTGCAATTCGTGTTACACACATTCCAACTGGTATTGTTGTAAGCTGTCAAGATGGTAAGAGTCAACATGAAAATAAAGCAAGCGCTTTAAAAGTTTTACGTGCAAGACTATATGACCATATGCTTCGAGAAAAAGAAGCAGCTGAAGGTGCTGAAAGACAATCAAAAATTGGTCATGGTGATAGAAGTGAAAAAATTAGAACTTATAACTATCCACAAAATAGACTTACAGACCACCGTATTGGATTTACAATTCAACAATTAGATAGAGTAATGGAAGGTAAGTTAGATAGTGTAATTGAAGCTTTAATTGCTTATGAACAAAAACGTGCACTTAGTGCAAATGAAGAAAACTAATTAATAAGTCACCTGTTGGTGACTTATTTTTATACATTATGTCGTAAACATATTCATTATATAATTTTTGAATAAGATAAAAACTAAAACTTTTGTAGAAAAATTTAATTAATGTTACAAACATAAGTATTAAAGAAATTTCTTTTAATTTATGATTATATTTTACAAATTTAAAAATTCACAAGAATGCGATGTTTGATAGGTTGAATAGTATAATTGCGGTATTATTCTTTTTTTA
>JAZSIL010000163.1:0-8008 GCA_045533785.1 Bacilli bacterium | reverse complement strand
TATAGATTATTAAACGAGGCAATTAATTATATTCATTCAAATATTCATTGGAAAGTGGAAATTGGAAGTAGAAAAAGAACTGAAATACCAGAGATTCCTATTAAAGCAATTCGTGAGATAGTTATTAATAGTTTTGCTCATGCAAAGTATAAAGCTGAAACAGAGCATGAAATTAATATTTTTCCAGGCCGTGTTAGTATTTACAATCCTGGAAGCTTCCCAGATAATTTAACTCCGCTTGATTTTGTTAACTCAAATCGTAGTTCAATTAAGCGCAATAAGATTATTTTTGATGTATTATTTAGAAGTAAAGATGTAGAAAAGTCAGGAAGTGGCTTTAAAAGGGTATATGATTTGTGTAAGCTAGAAAAGATAAAATGCGAATTTAATACTGATGTATATGGTTTTAGTTTTTCTTTTATTAGAAATAATTCCAATAAATTTATTGATGATGAGTTATTATCAAAACATGAAAAAGTAATTTTAGATGCCATTAGCGAGAACTTACGAATTACAAGATTAGAGTTAGCACAAAAGATTGATCGGTCGGAAAGAACTGTTCAAAGAATTACAAATTCATTAGTAGAGAAAGGTTTTATTGAAAGAATTGGTAATAATAGATTTGGATATTGGGAAGTAAAATAATAAAATGAGCGAGTTTTAACAAAATTCGCTCATTTTTACTTTATAAATATTTCCTATTTTATTGACTTGCTAACATAATTTCCTAACTCTAATGCAACTGGTAAGCCACCACAAATTCTTTGCCAGAAAGTTAATAAATATAGATTTTTAATATTTTTAAGTTTTATAGGTATATCTTTTAGATTTGATTTTTTTGTAAAAGTAAATCCCATATATGAACCTAAATATGAATTGTAATATTGTGTATATGTATATGGGGTCCATGTATCTATTAGTTGAATTGAAGATTCGGTTGTAGGGTAGTGTTTTATTATTGCTTCTTTTATTTTTTCTGCTATTGCTTCTTTTACTTTTTTATATTCATCACTATTTATGCTATTTAAATTTTCCCAATAGTGAAAATCTTCTTCATTTTGAATAATAAACGCTTGAATAATAGTATCAGATTTATTTGGATATAAATAACTATAATCTTTAATCATTAATCTTGTAATATATGAAGAACCTATTTTTATTGGTTCAATTTCAAAGATAGTTGAATCAATAAATGGATTATGTTTTTTCTTTAATTTAAACGCCGCATGATAACTTGAATATATTGGATTAATATCACGTTTTGAATATTTTTCTTTTAATATGCTGGTCATATATTTTTCTTCTAAAATATTATTAAATAAAAAGCTTGGACTTCCAGTAAAAATATATTGATCTGCAGTTATTACATCTGAACTATTAATAGTAATTGAATCAACTTTATTATTTGATATTTTAATGTCAGTTAGTTCACTTTTAAAGTGAATAAAGCCACCAAGTTCAATATATTTATTTAAGATGTTTTCTGCAAATGCTTTAGATCCTTTGTTATATACTTTTCCGTTTCCACTGGCGAAAGTTGCATAAGCATAAATTAAAGCTAAACTACAATACTCCTTAGGTAAAAAGTCAATCATTAATTTTTTTAATAACGGATGTTTAAATCGCTTACTTAAGTCTTCTAGCGATAGATGCCTATATTTCATATATGATTTAAAGTAATAAAGTGGTTTATTAAAGATATTACCAAAAAAAGACATTTCTTGATTAATTTTAATAAAATTCTTAACTGTATCGACAAAGGAATCAATTTCTTTTTTATCTTCAACAGATAAAGTAAGCATAGAAGTTCTTAATTTTTCTAAATCTTTATACATACAAATCTCTTCATTATTATAGATTGATTTATAAAAATACTCACCTTGATATAAGTTAGAAGTTTCATCGATTGCACCGACACTTTTCCAAAGTTTAAAAGTTTTAGTATATTGATTAGTGCCAGTTAACCAGTGCATACAGTTGTCGATATAATAATTGTCTCTTACCCAGCCAGTACAGCATCCGCCTGCAAAATCATTTTTCTCATAAATACTAACTTCAAATCCTTTTTTTAATAAAAATATACCACTAGAAAGTCCAGTTATTCCTGCACCTATTATAATTATTTTTTTCATAAAAATTACATCCCCTATAATAGTGTTTACTAAATTATTACATTTATACATTCTTAATTGATGACAAATTAGTTGAAAATTCATCAATAATTTAGTAAAATATGTATGTAGAATTTTATATATTATGAAGAGGAGTAGAAAATGAGAAGGGTTAAACCACGCGCTATAAGAGCGTTTAAAAACGGGGATAAAGATGCTTTTGAAGAAATATTTTATGCTTATAAGGATATCTTATACTATTTGTGTTATTTCTACATTAGAGATTATGATGACGCAAGTGATTGTGTTCAAGAAATATTTATTAAATTAACTTCAAAAATTAGTTTATATGATGAAAGAAAAGCAGCATTTGAAGCTTGGTTTTTAGCACTTACTAAAGCACATATTTTTAATTTTATAAGAGACAAAAATAGATATAATAACAGAATTGTAATAGATGAAGAAGCAATACTAAATTATTGTGATAAAGATTATCGTGAATTAGAAGATACGTTATGTGATTTAGAAAGACTAATGGGACAAGAAATGTATGTAATCTATATTTTAAGAACTGGCTATAGTGTATCCTTTGAAAATATTTCACAAATGTTAAATTTAAATCGAGAAACAACAAGAAGAATGTATTATCAAAGTTTAAAAATTGTTGATGAATATATGGGAGATAGATAATATGAGAAAAAATACTAAACATAAAGAATTTATAAAACAATTAAAAGAGCGTAATACGTGTAAACTTACACCAATGGATATTTATTCTAATACTGATTTTTTTGATAATCCACCAGTAAAAACACAACAACCATATAAATTTGCATTCTTAACATCGCTTGTAGTTGTTGCGGTATCTATAGCATTAATATCAATTTTAAGTATCCAAAACTATAAACTTTTAAATAAAGAACCAGAAGTAATATATGTAGATAAAATATTCCATGTTATAGATGATACTAATGGAATGCCAGAAAGTGAAAAGGTAAATATTTTAAATGAACTAGATTTTTTTGATAAAAGTCCGATTTGTATGTACTCTCATGATTCGAAAATTATTATGTATTTATATCATGGATGTAAAATAAACGAAAAAAATATAAAAATTCATTATTATTATTATGCATTTCAACTACCTATGCATCCTAATTACGTTAACATACATATAAATAATGAAATTTTAACAGCTACTCTTGAAAAAAGATATGGTTTATTAAACATTGTTGATGAAAGTAAAAATGATAAATTAGTTTTTAGTTTTACTGTAGAAACCGAAAAAAGTATTAAGAATTATGTTTTGGATGCATCAAATTATTAAAAAGAGAAATTTTTTTAAGAAATTTCTCTTTTTTTGTGCGAAAATGGGGGGTCAGTGGTGTATTATATATGTATGGAGATTTTTTTCATAAAATATAAGAAGGAGGAAACATGAAAAGAATTATTATAGTAGTAAGTATTTTTATACTATTATTTGGCTTTTATACAATTTCAAACAATAAAGATTTTATCAATAAAGTAGTTTACGAATTAGTTGATGATTATAAAAAATTATCACTTGATTCTGAGGGGGATACTATTTTAACTGATGAAGTGATTGTACAATTAAAATTGGATGTTGAAGATTTTAATGAGATTACTGATATTGATATAACTAATCAAGATGCATATCGTGAAGCTGCTAAAGAATATTATTCTAGTTTAAATAATGAATATTTATCAAGTATTAATTTAAATAATTTTAAGTCAGTGTATATATCTAAATATTCTCCATACATTGAGTATACGTATCAAAGAGATAAATATTTTAGTTACAAAAATGCAATTTCATATACAATAAATAATAATGAGAAAATAGAAACTGCTTTTGTAAAGGATAATTTAATTGATGAAGTTGGTCAAGTGGCAGATGCAATGTATGGTGCAGGTGCATATGATCAGTATATTAATAACGAATATACTGGAGCTGGTATAAAAGTAGGGGTTTTAGAACCAGGTTTAGTAGATGGTTCTTTGTCATGTTTTTATGAAGGGCAGGTAACAACTTTAATACAAGATGAACCTCTAGAAGCTATTCAAGAGCATACTTCACATATGGCTGCATATATTGCGGGAAGTGAAGGAGTAGCACCAGATGCTAAAATCTATAGTGCATACGTGTGGGGGACACTTAGTGCTGAAATGGATTGGTTTATACAACAAGGTGTAAATATTATTAATATGAGTTATGGTGATGCTAATCCAACTGGTCAATATGCATCTGATTCAGCTTATTGTGATTATATTGTGAATACCTATAAAATTACCTTAGTGGGGGCTGTTGGTAATACGGGAAATAATTCAGGGTTAGTTTCTAATCCAGCTCTTGGGTATAATGTAATTGGAGTAGGTTCATGTTTTAATGATGGTTATCCTGAGTATTATTCTTCTTACATTGAATATAGTGGTGGTTCAAAACCAACAATATTGGCTATGGGAACAAATGTTGTATTATTTGATTTGGTGTCTATTAATACTGGTACAAGTGTTGCATGTGCACTTGTGACAGGTTTAATAGCTTTATTAATGGAACAATTTCATTATTTGAAAACAAGTCCAGATCAAGTTATGTCAACAATGATTTGTAGTTCGTATCAATATGATGGCTATACACCAATGGCTAATGGGCTAGATAATTATGGTGGTGCTGGAATGTTTAGATATGATAGTTTTCAAGATACGTATTACAACTATTCATATTTACTTAATTTAAACGGTAGAACTGGAACATTCATTCATGCGGAGGAAGTAACATTGACGGAAGGGACTATGTTTAAGACTTCTCTTGCATGGTTAGCATATGCGAATGGTACGGTATCTTCAACAAAATACACAAATTATGATTTATATATGTATAATTCAGAAGGGGGATTAGTCGCAGCATCATTAGCACTCGATAGTAATATTGAGCTAATAACTTTTGAAGTACCAGCTGACGGCATATATACTATCAAAATAAAACAAATAGGGGCGGTAAGAAATCGCAATGAAACCTTATTTCTGGTTACGGGGGAAATGCCAGAATTTACAGGCTTTAGGGGAGAAATTATGTAATTATCTTACGATGATATTATTAACTATCGATACATACTCAATTAAAAAATAATCTGACTTTAAAATTGACTCTAATAATTTTTTAAATTATTAGAGTTTTTTTATTGTTTGTGGTAAAATAATAATAGATTTTATTGGAGGTATTTTTATGAAAATGACTTTTATTACTGGTGCAGCAAATGGACTAGGAAAAGAATTTGCGGTTTTATATGGTCGTGATGGTAATAATTTATTATTAGTAGATATTGATAAAGCAGCATTGGAGACTGTTAAAAAAGAGCTATGTGTTAAGTATCCTAATATCATTATTGATACATGTGTTGCAGATCTTGCAAAAGAAGATGAATTAAAGCGCGTTTTTGCATATACTGTTGAAAAAGGTTACTTTGTAAATAATGTTGTTAATGCAGCAGGGTTTGGCGATCGTTGTGATTTTAAAGATATGGATATCGATAAACAACTTAAGATGACATATGTTGATTGTAATGCGGTTTTATATTTTACTAGAGTGTTCTTAGATAACATGCTAAAAAATAATGAAGGACATATTATTAATGTTGCATCAATTGCTGCGTTTATGCCTGCTCCATATATGTGTACATATCATGCATGTAAATCTTATGTATTATTACTAGGAGAAGCTATTAGCTACGAAATCCGTAAGACAAATGTTAAGTTATTAACACTTTGCCCTGGACCATTCTTATCTAAGTTTGTTGAACTTGCTCATAATGATTATACATTCAAAAAGATTAAACCTGTTACCGCAGCTTATGTTGCAGAATTTGGTTATAAAAAATCATTAAAAGGTAAGAGTCTTGCAGTGGTAGGATTTAAGAATCGTCTAACTATTTTTGCAACTCGTTTTGCTCCTAGAAAGTTTGTTACTAAAACTAGTGCAAAAACAATGAAAAAAGGTGATTAATTTGAAAAAGTTTTTAATTCTTTTTATTTTGTTATTTTGTGTTACATTATCTTCATGTAAATTAGGTCATATTGAAGATACAAATGGAGAAGAAGATTTTACATTATCAACATTAACGAAAGAAGATGTTTTTACCTATAACAGCAATATTACCGTAGGTACTGTAACAAAGGGTTATAATAATTCATTTTCTTTTTCTTGTCAAAAATTATCAGGTAACTATTTAATTAAAAAAATTGATTCTAAAAATCAACATTATGGTTTTACGATCGATTTTCAAATCGAAAAGGGAAATGCATATTTTGTATTAATTAAAGGAGAAAAAATAATAAAAGAGATACCTCATAATCAAATTACGACTGTTCATACTGATGGTGGTTATGAAGATATTGAACTGCGTATACTGGGTGAGTCATGTAAAGTTTACATAAATGTTACGTATGGAATATCTGATTAAGATATATTATTATAAATAATAAAAATCCTACATACTAAGAACTTATGTTCTTTTGTATGTAGGATTTGTTTTTTAGTTTGTATAGTTATCAAAGTAACCTTGGATAAGAATAATTGGAGTTCCTTTATCACCACTACCTGATGTTAAGTCACAAAGTGAACCAATTAAATCTGTAAGTTGTCTTGGAGTTGTACCTTGAGAAGCCATTTGACCAACAAGATTTGAATCTTTTTGTTTAATTGATTGTTTAATAGCTTCTTTTAAAGCATCTCCTTCTAGGTTTGCAAAATCATTATCTGCTAAATATTTAAGTTTTAATTCGTTAGGTTGCCCTACTAAGCCACTTGTATAAAATGGTGCAACAACTGGATCAGCAAGTTCCCAAATTTTACCAACAGGATCTTTAAAAGCACCATCACCATAAACTAATACTTCAATTGTTTTGCCAGTTTTTTCTTTTAATTGTCTTTGAATTTCTTCAACAATTACTTGTCCATCTCTTGGGAATAATTTAATCTTATCTTCTGTTGCTTTATTGCTACCAAGTAGGCCGTAGTCTTTGTTATAACCACTTCCATTTACTGAACTTGTTAAGATATCATCTAGTCCGTAAACTGTTTTTGCTCTTTTTTGGTTTAAAAGACGTTTACTACGAACACGTGAATGAATATCACAACAAAGAACGTTTTGTGTATAGTTAAGAATAGTTCTAACGTCGTTTGCGAAGATAATTTCACATTCACAACCTTCTTGTTCAACTAATTCTTTATAATAAGCTACATAGTCTACACCAGTAAAGTGATGTTTTTGATATCCAAATAATTCACGATACGTACTTTCAGTTAGAACATCTGACCAAGGGTTGATGTTATGTTCATCTAGTTGATCAAGTGATACTAAATGATTTCCAACTTCATCAGATGGATAACTAAGCATTAAGATAATTTTTTTTGCACCACGTGCAATCCCTTTTAAACAAATAGAAAATCTATTTCTACTTAGAATTGGGAATACTACCCCAAATGTTCCATCTGGGAATTTTGCTTTAATGTCTGCTGCAATGTCATCTACTGTTGCGTAGTTCCCTTGTGCACGTGCAACAACTGCTTCAGTAATTCCTACAACGTCTTTATCACGTAAGCTAAATCCTTCAGAAATACTTGCATTAATTACACTTTCAACGACGATTTTACAAATATCATCATTTTCTCTAATAATTGGTGCTCTAACACCTCTTGATACTGTTCCTACTAATCTTTCCATTTTTTTATACCTCTTAATTTTATTAAAAATAAGCCATATATATTATACTACATTTTAGGCTTTTTGTTTTAAAATTAACAATTTTATTTAAAATAGTATTTTCTTAAATTATTGAAATAGTTAAAGAAAATTGATATAATTATAGTATGAGGT
>JAZSIL010000097.1:0-4921 GCA_045533785.1 Bacilli bacterium | reverse complement strand
TGCACCCAGGATTGCAGCCATCAAAGCCTGGCGCACATAGACACCGTTCTGAGCCTGACGGAAATAGTAGGCGTATGGCGTGGAGTCGACATCTGATAAATTGTTGTATTTTACGATATGAATTATTTAAAATAAAAAATTAATTTTTGTTAAAAAAGGAGATTAAGCCTATGAAAATTAAGATTTCAGCAGACACTTCTTGTCTAATTAACAGTGAAGTATTAAAAAAGAATGATATTAGTGAATTTCCACTTAACGTAATTGTTAACGAAGTTGAATATTTAGATGGTGTATCAATTAATCAAGAACAATTATTAAATTATATGAATAGTGATGCAGTTATAAAAACATCTACTCCTCCTCCTGGAGTTATAATAGAATACTTTGAAAATTTATTTAAAGAATACGATAAAGTAATTCATTTTACAATATCTTCTAAACTTTCTTCAATGTATAGTTTATTTACAAATATCGCAAATGAATATTTTGAAGGTAAACTTATTGTGATTGATTCATACTCTGGGTCTTCATTAATGCTTTCACATGCGCTATACGCAAAAGAAGAAATAGAAAAAGGAACAGACATTGATTTGATTTGTAACAATATCGAAAAAAGAAAGAAGGATAACTTTATTTGGTTAATTCCAAAGAATTTAACTACGCTTAAAAAAGGTGGAAGAGTTTCGCCTGCTATAGCTGCAGTAGGAAATGTGCTTGGGTTAAAACCTGTATTATCATTTGTTGATGGAGCATTAGTAAAAGATGGAATGACAAAGAGTATGAAAAAAGCATTTTATGAAAAGATTGATGCTAATTATGATAGCTGTCCTGTAGAAAAATATGATTACACTATTATATCTTTTGATGGAGATTCAAATGTCATTAATATGCTTACAGAATATATTAATAAAAAAGCTCCTAATTATGATGTTATCAAAGGTGTTATTCCGATTAATATATGTGCCCACTGTGGTCCAGGTACAATTGGAATATTAGTTACACCGAAAATTAATGGGAAATCATTAAATGAATATGTATAAAAAAAGAACCTTAGAAGGTTCTTTTTTTATTTATTCAAACTTTTTATAAATGTATATAACAATTCAACTGTTTTTTCGATTCCAATTGAACTATCAATTAGTAAATCATAATTGTCTTTATCTCCCCACGTAAGACCAGATATATTGTTATAATAAGATGCTCTTTTTTCATCTGAACGTTTTATATATTTTTTTGCTTCATCATAGGTGTCGTTATATAGTTTCATTATTCTTTTAATTTTATAATCTTTTTTAGCATATATAAATATTTTAATAAGATTATTATAATCTTGTAGAATATAGTCTGCTGATCTACCTACAATTACACAACTTCCTTCATCAGCAATTTTTCGAATAATTTTATGCTGTGCTGTAACTGCTTGTTGAACAACACTAGAACCTAAGTATAAGCTAGGTAAAACACTTGGTGAATTATCGTCAATATTTGTAATAAATTCTTTATCTAAGCCACTTAACTTAGTAGCAAGAACCATCATTTCATTACAATAAAATGGAATATTTAGTTTTTCTGCAAGCAATTTTCCGATTTGTTTTCCACCAGAACCATGTTCTCTTGCAATAGTAATAATAAATCCTGGAGTAGATTTTTTAATAACAGCATTTTCGACGTCACTTTTAACAGGTTTATCAAGTGGTTTCATATATGTAATAGTAAGAGTTGTTGCAATAACCATTGCAATTAAATCTGCAATTGGTGCAGCAATTAAGATTCCATCAATTCCATTAAATAATAGAGGTAAAGTAAAAATTAGTGGAACAAAACATACAATATCACGGATTAGTGATGCAAGAATTGCTTTAAAAGGTTTCCCAACTGCTTGGAAAAAGATCGATGACATTTTAACAAAGCATGTAAAAGTTACAAAACATAAGAAAATTCTAAAAGTTTTTGCTCCGAATTCCCAATAATCGTTTGGATTTGGAATATTATTAGGATTACCAAATATTCCAACAACAAAATTTGGTGCAAGTTCAAATAAAAGAGTAAAGCCTAAGCCAATAATTAATGTGCATAATAAAATTTTCTTATATAACTCTTTTACTCTTTTAATATTATTTGCTCCAATATTATAACTAATAATTGGTAGTGCACTAACGAGTAATGATAAAACACACGGAATAGAAATTTAATCATAAGTTTATTTATCTTTTCTTTTCCTAAGAAACTTAAATCAGTTTGATTCATATATCTCACCTTTTCTATAATTATATATACATATGAAAAAAACGTAGAACCAGTCGGTTTCTACGTATATTATGCAGTACGACATATATATTTTAAAATATTTTTTAAAAAGTCAAAGAAACTTTTTTAAAAAAGTAACGCGTTGATCAAAAGAATCTACCACAATAGGATGGTTAAAACATACATCATATCCATGCATTGTCATTTTAGTATCATTTAGTATACTATCTTTATTATATGATAATAATTTTTTATAAAGTTCAACCCCTTCATCATGAAGACAATCAAATTCACATACCTCAATGTATGTAGGTGGCATATAGGAAAGATCCTCATTTAGTGGATCAAATACAAAATTACCATTAAAATATATATTCCACATCTTTTTATTAAAAGTAGAATTCCACATTGGAGTATCTGTATAATTAATAATTGACTCAAAGTTTTTATCTTTTGACACAACAGGATAAATTAACATTTGATATTTAGGTATCATAATATCATTCTTAAAGCATTCATTAATAACTCTTAAACTAATATAACCACCTGCAGAATCACCACCAAAACCAATGTTAGATATATCTAACCCTAAAACTTTATGATATTTGATCACATATTTATATGCTTCTAGTGAATCTTTTAAACATATCTCTTCATGACTTTTATATGCCATACGATAATCTACATATATAATTGTCAAATTTGTTCTTTTTGCATACTCTTTTACATTCTTATAATGATTAGGTCCACCTTTAAAACAAAATGCACCACCATGAAAATACATTAATACTCCAGTTGATTTATTATTTTTTGGTTTAATAATATATATATTAAAGTTTTCAAGTTTAATTTTAGTACATATAGTATGTTTAGTATTTAGATGTTTTGGTATAAGAGTAAGAATACTATTTCCAAAACTAAAAATAAAACGGTTCATTGGACTTTTCATATATCTCCAAATACCAAATTTTTTATCAATATTATATTTCATAGATTATACCTCGGTATTATTATACTAAAAATTTCAAAGAATTACAATAAACTATTAATAAAAAATAAAATAATTGATATAATGTAAGTAAAGGAGAAAACAAAAATGAAATGTGAAAATTGTAAAGCTGAGTTATTAGATAATTCTGCTTTTTGCCCTTATTGTGGTACAAAAACAAATTGTGATGTTAAAGAAGAAGTAGTAAATATAGAACCACAAAAGCAAGCTGGATGTTGGAAAGTATTTGGTAAAGTAGCAAATATTTTAGGAACAATTGCTGTTTGTTTATGTTGGTTACCGTTAATTGGTTCAATTCCTGGTAGTTATGGAATTGTTTTTGGAATCTTAGGACGCGTTTCAAAAGATGAAACTGCAAAAAAAGTTAGTACAAGTGGATTGAAAAAATCAATTATAGGAACAAGCATATCGTTTACGCTATATATATTGCTTTTTGTAATTATTATTTTTGCTATTGAAAGTAGTGTATACTAAGATAAGTTCTTGAGCAAATCAACACTCAAGAACTTTTAATTTTATTATAATATATATATAATTTTAGGTCTTTAGCGATAAAGATAATAAGGAACCAAGTGAAAGTCTTGGACTGTCCCAGCAACTGTAATAAAAGACGAACGTCAAATACCATTGAGAGTATATAAATATATATTTTTGAGAAGGGGATTAGTAGGATGAAGTTTAAGTCAGGAGACTTGCCTAAAATGTTTATAATTAGGAGGAATATTTGATATATATTAAAACTGCTGGTGGTTCGGTTTTTTATGTAGAAAATAAAAAAATTTATGTTTAAGAAGAAATTAATTCTTAAAATTATTTTAAGTATAGTAGCTCTAGGGGTTATTATATTATGTGTGGTTTTATTACGAAATAGTTTCAAACCAAGTTATGATGGAAAACTTACTATTGAAGTAGTAGGTTTAGATGGTGTAGTTATTAAAGAAAAAGAAGTAGAATTTAATACTAATGATACCTTAATGGATCTAATTAAAGATAACTTTGAAAACGTAACATACCAAAATGGTATGATTATGTCAATTGAAAATTATCAAACTCCAATTGATTTTCAGACGTTTCTAAGTGTTTATGTTGATGATAAAATGAGTGAAGTAGGACTATCTGAGGTTAAATTTGTTGATGGAACTAAAATATCTTTAATTATTACAGAATATATTTCTGATTGGAATTAACATATGCGTTTTTCAATTAAAGATATTGCTGTCACTGCATCTTGTATTTCAATTATATTTGTTCAAGAACAACTTTTTTCTATTTTACCAAATATCCAATTAACGATATTATTACTTGTTTTATTTAGTAAGAAATTAGGATTAATTAAAACTTCAATTATAGTATTAATACACTCACTTCTTGACTGTTTAGTAACTGGAAGCTTGAATTTATATTATTTCCCATTTATGTTAATGGGGTGGTTGTTTGTGCCAATAATTATATGTTTATTCTTTAAAAAGGTAGAATCATCCCTGGTTTTAGCGTTAATGGGAATTGTGTTTTCATTAGTGTATTCTTGGATATATATTATTCCTAATGTATTAATACCAAATGAGGCAATAACTAAAGTTTCTTTTATTAATTATTTAGCTGCTGATTGTTTGTTTGAGATATTACTTTCAGCTAGTAGCTTTCTTTCTATACTATGGTTATATA
>JAZSIL010000118.1:0-3243 GCA_045533785.1 Bacilli bacterium | reverse complement strand
GGAGTATTTGTTATTACTGCTCAATTAGGTGCTTATTTTATTGGAATATTCTTTATTATCTATGTAATATTAAGTAGAGTATATCGCTCAAGGATTAAAGATTATTCTATTCTTAGAACATTAGGCGTTACGAAAAAGGATATGTCTAAAATCGTTAATGTTGAAATGAGAATTATAGGCTACAGTACTACTATTTTTACTTATTTAGTTTTTAATGGTTTAATTTATGCTGTAGACGCACTAACATTTTTAAGAAAAATTGGTATTACAACTGTTATTTTATATTTTGTTGTTATGGTAATCTTTACTTCTGCAATGTCAAAACGATTCAACAAACGTTTATTTAAATTTACAGTTCGTGAATCGGTGAGAGGAGATGACGATAATGATTAAACTAAGTAATATTAATAAATACTATTTTAAAGGTGAACGTCATCAAATTCATGTTGTAAATGATGTAACTCTTGAATTTCCAAAGTCTGGTTTTGTAACAATTCTTGGAGCTTCAGGTAGTGGTAAAACGACATTGTTAAATATTATTGGTGGTCTTGATAAATATGATTCAGGAACAATTACTTATGGTGATCGAGTTTTTGATAAATATAATATGGATGAAATCGATGAGTTAAGAAATGAAAAAATAGGTTACATTTTTCAAAATTATTTACTTATTGATGAATATACTGTTTATGAAAACTTAAAAGTTGCACTAGATGCTATAAATGTAGTTGATCCATTAGAACAAAAGAAACGTATTGAATTTGCTTTAGAGTGTGTAGGATTATTTAAATATCGCAAGAAGAAGGTTAAAAATTTATCGGGTGGTCAAATGCAAAGAGTTTCGATTGCTCGTTGTATTGTTAAAAACAGTGAAATTATTATTGCTGATGAACCAACTGGTAATATTGATAGTGAAAATACGATTCAAATTATGAATATCTTAAAGAAAATTAGTGAAACAAAACTAGTTATCTTAGTAACTCATGAACTTAATATCGCAAGATATTATAGTGATCGTATTATTCAAATTAAAGATGGAAAAATTATTTCCGATGGAATCGTTTCAAATAATGGTACTCTTAGCACTCAAACAGATCGTAAAATCTATTTAGGTGATTTAAATGATGATAAAGTTACAACAAATAAACTAAATTTTGAATTATATGTTGATGATACATCTACTGAATCTGATTTAATAGTTGTTGTAAAAAACGATACTGTTTATGTAAAATCATCGAAAAAAATTGTTAATCTAAATGAATCAAGTATTGAACTGATTGATGAAGCATACGTTGATCCAGTTAATGTGATTGAAGACTTTAATTTTGATACATCTTGGTATAAAGAACCTCTATCAATACAAAAAAATGAGATTAGAAAAGTTAATATCATTAATGGTTTTAGAGAATTCTTGCATCAAGGTAAATCTAAAGTTGCATTTATTATCATTAATATTATTTTGGGAATCTTAATTGGAACTTGCTTTATTAATTTTGGTAAATTTAACTATGTCTCTTATGAAGAGGTTACTAAAGATAAAATCGGACAAGTTTATACTAGTGTTAATACAGAATTTAATACAATCGCACCACTTAATGATCAAATGATGTTTTTAGATGCTGTAGAAGCAGGTGTTGTAGATAAGATTATTCCATTTAGTTATGAAAATTATCGTTTTAGATATAGAGAAAACTTTGTTTTTTCAGAAGACTATGAGTTTAATTATTGGTTATACCCATATCAAGATAATCTAAAAATTATAGCTGGTTCTAAACCAAATAATAATTTTGTTGTTATCGGTAAATTATTAGCAGATAAGCTTATCGACATTTATAGTTATGGTAAAGCTAATTACCAAGCAGTAATAGGACTAAAGTTTGACAATTATACAATATGTGGTGTAGTTGAAAATGAAACGATGTCTCTTTATTTAAATCCAATTTTAATGTATTCTACTTTAAAAGATAATTCACGTGGTAATACAATTATGATTGATTACTTTGGATATTATCTTGAAACATATACTTTAATTGAAGGTAAAAATCCTACTATAAAAAATGAAATTATTATTGATAATAAATATGCTAAATCAAAAAATATTAATCTTGGCGAACAAGTATTTTTAGGAAATAATGCTTATAAAGTATGTGGCATTTTTAAAGAAGAAAATATCGTTGATGTACCTTCTATTTTAGCTTTTGATAAAACTATTTGTTCAAAAACTCTTAACCAAGCTAATCATTCTTTAATGAATTCTATTTATTCATATTCTGCATTATATCTTCCTAAAAATGAATATAATATTATCCAAGGAAGAGATGTACTTGAAAAAAATGAATGTATCGTACATGTTGGATCTAATTTAGAGATTGGTGAAAGTATTTATGGTTATAAAATAGTTGGTATGTATAATAAAAATTATACATCTGGTTCGCTAGGTAATAAATTTATGTATGATAATATTATCATAATTAATGGATATAACTATTCTAACAATAAATATAATGTTGCTTATGAATTTAATCATGAAGCTATAGAATACTTTAAGGATAATAAATGTAAGGTTTATGATTTAGATCAATATCAACGTTTTGCGTTAAAGAAACAACATCGAGCTAATAATACAACAGTAATTATATTTAGCTTATTTTTACTTGGCGCAAGTGTAACTTTAACATATTTAACAAACCGTACTAGATTAATTCGTGAAATTCATTCAATTGGAGTATATAGGTCAATTGGTAAATCGCGTAAATGTTTAGTTTATCAAAAATTTGGATATAATTTCTTAATGACTTCTGTATCTACAATAATCGGTTACAGTATTGCATGGATTATTCAAGCGATAGTAAATAATATTACAAAAGATTTCCAAGCAATTACTCCGATTAATCCATTAATTGTAATTTTGGGAATTGTTGTACTATATGCGATTGGTATCTTTATTGGTATGTTACCAACAAAATTGTTAATAAAGAAGACTCCAGCAGAAATTAATTCAAAATATGACATTTAATTTATAATTTTAAAACCTCTAACATATAATGTGTTGGAGGTTTTGTTATTGCAGATATTGTCATATTATAATTTAAAGAATATTGATTATAAATTTTTAGATTTTACTAATCAATATATTGAAAAATTCCCTTTTAAATGTTATTATACTATGGAAAAATTAGGTCAAAAAGATATTGTTTATATTAAAGATACGACGATGATTATTGATTTAATTAAATTAGAAGA
>JAZSIL010000049.1:0-12518 GCA_045533785.1 Bacilli bacterium | reverse complement strand
ATTATTTAAATAATGCAATTCTTTTAAAAATTTGATTATTAAAAATGGTTTCCTCTTGTCATTTTTAGCAAGAGGAAACCATTTTATTTATTATAAAGACGGAGTAAATTGAATAACAGATGATAAAGTAACAGAATCTTTAATGCCATCTTTTTCAACTGTAATAGTGTAACTTACTGTCTTAGATTGTGGAGTTGTTTTAATAACTCTACCTAATTCATTAACGTATTCAGGGTTATTTGAAGTAAAGGAAATTTTATATCCTTGTTTAACATATTGTAATACTTGATATTCAATTTGTACTAATTTCTTGAAATGCATCCAGAAACCAGCTTCACGCATTGTTTGTGGACAATTTTTACCACTAAAATAATGGTGAGTTACAACATCATCAATAGTTAAATTGTTTTCATCCATTAATTTAGCAACAAGTTTAGCAAGACGTTGCCATGTATAGTAAATGTCTTCTCCTTCAGTGATACATGATTCAATACCAATAGAATTATTATTTCCACCATAGTTACCAATCTTGCGATAAGTAGTATCATACCATGTTTTACCTAAATAATATTGACCATTTCTTAAAACGCAACGAATACCATAATCGTTAATATCAGAAGTTTTTAAAATTTCACCATTATATGTTGGTGCTAAAATACTTGATTTTTCACCATTGATAGCATAATAACCATCTTCAGTAATTGTGATAGTTGGATATTTTTCTGTTCCATAAACACCACTTGCTTCTTCTGCATAAGTTCTATTACCATCACCAGCATGATAAGATCTTTCATTATCAGGAATATTATGATAACAATCTTTATTATCAATTACATATTGATAACTTGCACCATATGACTTTCCAGTTAGCTCATTGAAATTATTATAAACTGTATTACTCCAATCTTTTGCAGAGTAATCAACATCACCTGTATCATGGACACAAATATATTTTTTCTCATAAATTGTACCTGGACGAACACCATTACCAAGTGGAGCAATATTTTCTGTAATAACTAAATCTTCAAATAAATATCCAATCACACTTGTTCTAAGTTCATGTGAATAAATTCTTTGCCAACCTGTAACTTTAATATTTTTTACAATATTATTGCTATCAGCAATACTTACAAAATATTCTAAAACTTCATTCATTGAATCATACGAATCTGTTACTGTGATACCTATAGAAGTATTTACAGAAGGATTGTCTTTTAATGAAACTAAAATTTCAGTATAACCTTTTTTTACACCTAAAACATTTCCGTCTTGATCAATTGTGACAAATTTTTCATTTAAACTCTTATAAGTAAAACCGTTTGCAATTTCACTTTGGGCAAAATCAATTGCTTCAACTAATAATTTAATACTCTTACCTTCTTCTACACTAACTAAGCCATTATCAAAACTTAATCTCATATGTGGATATAACCATTTAGGACTAAGAATTAAATTACCATCAATATTATCTTCTATAGTAAGAACCTTATAAACACCATCATAACCTTCAATTGTCCAACCAGCAAAAACATAATAATCACGTTCTAATAAAGGTAATTCAACAGGGAATTTACCTGTATTATACGTTGTTATAGCATCTTCTGGAAAGATTTCAAGGTCATTTTGATTTAATTCATATGTAATATCAAAATCATTTCCTAAAACTTCAATTGTAATAGTTAGATTTTCAACTGTACCATCAGAATATTTTGCAGTAACAAAAACATTTGTTATCCCAGGATTCATACCATATAAAGTAACGTTATTTTTTCCTTCAGCATCAATTACTGCGATTTCTTCATTTTCAACTACCCACTCATATTTAGGTTGTGTAACACCAGTATTAACTTTAGCAGTAAGTTTTGTAGTTCTTTCATCTTCAAATGTTAAAGAACCAGTAATATAAAATCTTGGTGCAGCAATCTCCCATTTAGCATATAAAGTAATATCACCAGTTGTTCCTTTATTAATTTTAGTAATTTCGTTAGCATATTCTTGGTCAGTATACCAACCAATAAAGTTATAACCATTTTTAGAAGGATTATCTAAAATGATTTCATCATTAATTGTATAACTATTAGGGTTAGAATTACCATTATTACCTTCATCTAATACATAATTAATACTATAATTGATAATATCAAATTTTGCATATAAAGATAGCTTACCAGTTGTTGCTCTAGGAATTTTAGTAATTTCATTAGTATATTCTTGGTCAGTATACCAACCAATAAAGTTATAACCATTTTTAGCAGGTGCTGATAATTCAATTTCATCATCTATAGTATATGTACTTGGATTTTTAATAGAATTATCACTACCGTCACAGTTATAAGAAATATCATATGTTAATTGATTAAACTTTGCATACAAAGTTAAGTCACCAGTAGTTCCTTTAGTAATTTTTTGAATACTATTTGTATAGTTTTCATCAGTATACCATCCAGTAAAACTATAGCCATCTTTAGATGGTTCATTTAGAACTACTTCATCTTCAATATTATATGAAATAACATTTAAAGGATTATTAATACCACCATTTAGTTCATATTTAACACTATAATTAATAATATTATACTTAGCAACTAAAGTCAAATCCTCTTTTACTGCTGTATTGAAGTCAAATTGTGCATCATTTAAATACCAACCTGCAAATTCATAACCATTTTTAGAAACAGTTTCGTTTGATACTTTATCTCCTTTTTTTACTTCAATTTCTTTTAAAACATTACCATCATTTAAATATTTAACTGTGTATTTTTTTCCACAACTAGAGCTTATTAAAGCAATAAAAGCAACAAAAATAACTAAATAAATTTTTTTAAAATGTTTCATTTTCAATCCTCTCTTAATTTCCAACATTATTATACTAATTTTTTAAATTATTTTCAAGAAAAAAAAGAACTACTTTTTTAGTAGTCCTTTTTATTACTTTTTAAAGAATTTTTTAATTCGTTCAAAAATCTTATTTCCGCTTGTTTCATCAGTATCTGCAAGTTCTTTAAACAATTCTTTTTGTTTTGCAGTAAGATTTGTAGGAGTAACAACTTTTACAACTACAATTTGATGACCAACTTTTCTTGTAATCTTATTATCAATCCCTTTATCAGCTAATCTATATTTATCTCCTGTTTGTGTACCAGGTTTAATAGTCATTTTAACAGGTCCATGGATTGTTTTTACATCTATAACATCACCAAGTGCTGCTTGACTAAATGTAATAGGTAATTCTAATAAAATATTATTTCCATCTCTTACAAAGAACTCGTGATCTTTTACAGTAATATGAACGAATAAATCACCTTGAGATCCACCTCTTGCTCCCGCTTCACCTTCACCAGCGACACGAATTGTTTGATCATTGTCAATACCAGCAGGGATATTAACTTCAATATTTTTAGAAACACGGCGACGACCTTGTCCATTACAATCAGGACATGCTTTAGTAATTTTCTTACCAGTACCACGACATTCAGGACATTCGGATTCAGATCTCATTTGTCCTAAAATTGTATTTTGAACTGTAATTACTCTACCTCTACCACTACATCTACCACATGTTGAAATATCATTTTTTGAATAAGCGCCTGTTCCACCACATTTTGTACAAGTATCAAAACGAGCAAACTTTATTTCTTTTTTTACACCATAACATGCTTCTTCAAATGTAAGTGTAACCTCTTGTTCAATATCTCTTCCCCTAGCAGGACCACCTTTACTACGTGACCCACCACCAAAGAAACTACTAAAAATATCTTCGAATCCACCAAATCCTGAGAAGCCATCGAACCCTTGTCCTCCGCCAAATCCCCCGTTTAAATCTTCCGTTCCAAATCGATCATAATTTGATCTTTTTTCAGGATCACTTAAACAATCATATGCAACTTGAATTTCTGCAAATCTTTCATTAGCATTTGGCTCTTTACAAATATCAGGGTGATATTTTTTTGCAAGGGAACGATATGCTTTCTTAATGTCTTCTTGTGAGGCATCTTTTGGCACTCCCAAAACTTCATAATAATCTCTTTTTGCTGCCATTAGTATAGCCTCCTATCATATTTTATGATATTAATTATTTTTTATCATCTGAAATGTCTTCAAAATCAGCATTAATTGTACCATCATCATTTTGAGATCCATTTCCTGCATTTTGTTCATTTTGTGCTTTTTGGTAAGCCTTAGTAGCTACACCTTGAGCAGCTGTTAATAAAGCTTCTTTCTTAGTCTTGATTAATTCTAAATCACTACCATTTAATGCTTCTTGTAATTCTTTAATAGCATTTTCTACTTGAGTTTTTTCATCTTCAGTAACTTCTGCACCTAAATCTTTCATTGATTGTTCAATTTGGAAGATGTATTGAGAACATTCATTTCTTAAATCAGCTTCTTCTTTTTTAGCTTTATCAGCATCAGCATTTGCTTCAGCTTCTTTAACCATACGATCAATTTCTTCTTCAGAAAGACTTGAGTTACCAGTGATTGTAATAGTTTGTACTTTACCTGTACCTAAATCTTTAGCAGAAACGTGTACGATACCATTAGCATCAATATCGAATTTAACTTCAATTTGAGGAACACCACGAGGTGCTAGAGGAATACCAGATAATTGGAAACGACCAAGAGTCTTATTATCTGCAGCCATACTTCTTTCACCTTGAACTACATGGATATCAACAGCAGGTTGGTTATCAGCAGCAGTTGAGAATACTTGTGATTTAGTTGTAGGGATAGTTGTATTACGTGGAATAATTACAGTTGAAACACCACCTAAAGTTTCAATACCAAGTGATAGTGGAGTAACGTCTAATAATAATACATCATTAACATCCCCTGCTAAAACACCAGCTTGAATAGCAGCACCCATTGCAACTACTTCATCAGGGTTAATTGAACGGTTAGGTTCTTTGCCAAGTTCTCTACGAACTAATTCTTGAACACATGGAACACGTGTAGAACCACCAACTAGTAATACTTGATCAAGATCTCTTGCAGTAATTTTAGCTTGTTTTAATGCATCTCTTACAGCAACACATGTTGAATCAACTAAATCTTTAATTAATGATTCAAATGTAGCACGAGTTACAGATACATCAAAGTGAACAGGCATACCATTAGTCATTGTAATAAATGGAATATTTACATTTGCAGTTGTAACATTACTTAAAGTCTTTTTAGCTTCTTCAGCAGCAAGTTTTAATCTAAACATTGCAGATTTATCGTTTGATAAATCAATACCATTCATTTTCTTAAATTCTGCAAGTAAATGATTAACTAAACGATTATCGAAGTCATCACCACCAAGTTTATTATTACCAGCAGTTGATAATACTTCATAAGTTCCATCAGCAAGGCTTAATACAGATACGTCAAATGTTCCACCACCAAGGTCATAAACTAAAATAGTTTGTTCTTTATCTTGGTTCTTATCAATACCATATGCAAGTGCAGCAGCAGTTGGTTCATTAATAATACGTTTTACATCAAGTCCAGCAATTTTACCAGCATCTTTAGTTGCTTGACGTTGTGCATCATTAAAGTATGCAGGAACAGTAATAACTGCTTCAGTTACAGGGGCACCAAGATATGCTTCTGCAGTTGCTTTTAAGTTTTGAAGAATCATTGCAGAGATTTCTTGAGGTGTATAATCTTTATTTGTTGAATTAATATGGATTTTATGATCAGTACCCATATGACGTTTTACAGAGAACACTGTATCTAAGTTAGTAGCAGCTTGACGGCGTGCATTTTCACCAACGATAATTTCCCCATTTCTAAATGCAACAACTGATGGAGTTGTTCTAAAACCATCTGTGTTTACAATAACAGTAGCTTCGCCACCTTCAATAACAGATACACATGAATTTGTTGTACCTAAGTCAATACCAATAATTTTACTCATAATTTATTTTCCTCCTAATTTATTAAATTATTTATTTACTTACTTTAACCATTGCAGGTCTTAATACGCGATCTTTATACATGTAGCCAGTCATTACAACTTCAACTACAATATTTGTTTCTACACCTTCAGCTTCAACAGTTTCAAGCGCTGAATGAAATGTAGGATCAAATGGTTTATTTAAACAATCAATTTGAACTACACCATAATTTTCTAATATATTTTTTAAACGATTGTTTACCATAATAAATCCACTTAAGAAATTTTTTAATACTTGATCATCTGTTTTAAAATTAACAGCTTTATCTAAAATATCTAACGTTTCAATTGACTCCATTAAGAAATCTTGTAATGCATACTTACGATCTCTTTGACGTTCTTCCGTAACACGTTTTTTATAATTTTCAAATTCAGCTTGTTTTCTTAATAACTGATCCATAAGCTTTGCATTTTCTTCTTGTAACGCGATAAATTCAGGTTCTTGTGTAATATCAAGTTTTACTTTTTTACTTTTCTTCTTTGGTTCTTCTTTTTTCTCTTCAACCACTTCTTCTAAAACTTCATCTTTCTTATTATCTTCCATTTCATCCTCCTATTTCATATTATTTACAAGTGCTCTTAAGAATGATATAACTTGTTTATATTTCATTCTAAGCGGACCATAAATTGTTATAGCACCTGTATGATGTTTACTATTAAAATATGCAGTAACACAAGCACATTTTTTCATAATCTTTAAATTATTTTCTGTTCCAAGTTTAATAGAAATACCACTTGTATCAGAACTAGATATAACAGGAATTGGCCCCGCATCAAATTCAACAATTTGATAAATTGTACCATTTTTTAAACACTCAATATACTCTTGAGCTAAATTCAAATCTGCAAAATCATAATGATTCAAAATGTTATATTGTCCAATAATTGTACGTTTATCATCTACAAGTTTTCTAATATTTCTTAAACATAATTCTAGTACTGCTGGAGCATTAGTTACATAATCAAAGAAATTATCACTTGTAATGTTAATAACTTTAGCAGTCTTAAAATCATTAAGAAGTACATCATGCAGTTTTTCATTTAAAAATTCAATTGTATTTTCAATACTTTGAATATTAATTCCTTCTGGAATAAGTGTTTCACGATGAAGAACTAATCCATGATCAGTTACAAGCATAAATATTCCACGACGATTTTTTAAATAAACAAAATCAATTTTTTTAATTAAAGAATTATATGCAGTTTTTTCTAAAATCACAGCACCATAATTAAAATCTTTATTATTCACAATACTTTCAACTAATTTTTCTAAAGTTTCTTTTTTCGAAAGTTTAGAATTTTCAAAGTACTGCGCTACTTGTTCATCTAAATCACCTTGAATATCATCAATATTCATCAGTTCTTCAACATATAAACGGTATCCTTTTTCAGTAGGAATTCTTCCACTTGAAGTATGTGTTTTTTCTAAATACCCAAGTTCTTCAAGTAGTGCCATTTCATTTCTTAAGGTTGCAGTAGAAACATCTAAACCTTCATATTGTGATAATGCACTTGATCCAATAGGTTCAGCATTAGGACTATCAGTATATCCTTCTACTACAGCAATCATTATCTTTTTTTGTCTATCTGTAAGCAATGTTTAACCTCCTTTTAGCACTCTTAACCTTTAACTGCTAATAGTATATCACATTAAATTAGCACTGTCAAGTATAAAGTGCTAATTTTTAATATTTTATGCAAAAAATTTTTTTTAATACTAAAAAAAGTGAAGAATTTCTTCTTCACTTTAAATACGAATTATATTTTAATGCATCACTTAAGACAAACTTTTCATCATGCCCTGGATACACTATTAAATTATGTTCCATTTTTTTAATTCTAGATAAGGTATTAGTTAATGAAACAATATTACCAGTTGGTAAATCGTTTCTTCCTACACTCATTGGAAATAAGACATCACCACAAAATAACATATTATCTATTTTATAACTAAGCGAACAATTTGTATGACCAGGATGATAAAGTACTTTTATATTAATATCACCAAGATTTAAAACGTTCCCTTCATCTAAAAAGATAACTTTATCTAGTTCTAATTTGAATTCTTCATAACAACCAAATAATGCTGCACAAGATAAATTATTATCGAGAATTTTTTTATAAGCATTTTTATGCATATAAACTTTTACATCAAATTCTTTTAATAAGTCAAATAGTCTTACAAAATGATCATAATGTCCGTGAGTTAAAAATACTCCAACAAGTTTTCTTTCACCGATAAATTTTTTTAAAGTCTTTATATTATTAGCAGGATCTATTATAATACAATATTCATTATTATATATTAAATATGTATTAGCTAAGTATCCTGCATCACAAAAACTTTCTACTAATAAACTCATTAACTATTTAGAAGCAGGTAAGCTTGCAGCAGCAATAGATTGACCTACACGACGAGTCCATTCATCAGGTGTAACGATCTTAATATCTTTGTATTCAGGGAATACATTCTTTAATACTTCATTAGCTTTTTCAATAATGATGTCGCCACCTTCACCACTAGTTACACGACCTAATAATAATAAATATTTAATATCATAGAATTCAGAGTAATAAGCAATACTATAGCCTAAGTATGTACCAATGTTTTCATAGATTTCTTTAGCACGTGGATCATGTTCTTTCATTAAACCTTGAACAACTTTTAATTTTTCAGCAGGAGATGCATTTTCATCAAGTTCAATACCAGCAAAGCCAGCAAGTTTAATAACACCATCTTGGCTGAAGTATTTAACACCACAACCATAGTCTCCACTCCATTCATCTACCATAGCACCTTTATTATAGTCAACTGGTACGAATGCAAGTTCTGATAACCAACCATTTAAGTTACCATCTTTATTAACATAACCTGCAGCTTCACTAGTACCCATAGCGATACCTAAAACTTGACCAGATTTTAAGCTCATAGAACCAGCTAAAGCTGTAACGTCACCATCATTAGCAACAGTTAGAGGTACATCACCATATTCTTTAGCAGCACGAATGTACATGTCAACAACTTGTTCATCAAATTTATCTTGAGGAACTTTAATAAATAATGAAGCAACTCTTACTTCGTTATCAATATAAATACCAGCACTTGATACACCAATAGCATCAACACTAGGCATTTTTTCAGCAGCACGACGGAATGAATCTAAGATTCCTTGATAATGGTATTCAGGATCTTCATTAGTTTTAGGGAACCATACAACTTCTTCTGAATGAATAACTTCACCATTAACAACAGCACTAACTTTTCTATCTGATCCACCTGCATCAAAGCCAATACGGTTACCTTCTAAATGGCCACCAGCAGGAATAGAAGCTTCAACAGAAGCAGGAACTGTATCAAAACTACAAGCAATAACTTCAAATTTTTGTTTGTAAACTCTTTCCATAAATTCAACATCAAATTTACGTGCACCATTATATGAGAATACTTGTTGCATTGCTTTAACTAATTCATCATTACCACCTAGATAAATTTTGAATCCACCAACAACCCAAAGAATACTCTTGATAATTCTTTCGATCATTTCTTCATTTTCAGCATTTTTACCAGGCATTACGTTTAAATCATAACGATATTTATAACCGCTTTGACGTTCTACACAAATTGCAAAAGGTACAGTACCTTTTTCTTTGAACTTACGAAGTTCAATAATCATTGGTCTAAAATCTTTTTCTAAACTTGGAACATAACTTTTCATAACTCTTTTTCCTCCTAGGTATTGTTCTTTATTTCCATATTATTAATTTTATGAACTGTTTCTACGATAATTACGTCACTGCCAATTTTAACGATTTTATTCCAAGGAACAAGTACTTCATCATTGCTTGAAAATATTCCACTTAATCTAAAACCATTATTAATATGAATACTGATTATTCTACCAGTTGCAGTATCAATTGTAACATCTTGAATTTTACCAAGTTTTGTACCATCTTCATCTCTTATAACATCTTTATTAGATAGTTCAGATAATTTCATTTTATCACTCCTAATCTAATTATATGAATCTTTTAACAAAACTTGATATTTTATTATATTAAATATATTTATTTAGAATACATTCCATCTAAATTATAACGTATTCTTTCTTCACCAACAAAAATGTGAACCACAATTTCGTTTAAATCAACTAAAAACCAAGCACTTTCAGGGTTAGAACTATATCCTCTTACCCAAAGACCTAATTTTTCCGCATCATCTCTTAAATAATTAACAGCCGCTGCACCTTGACGTGAAGTATTTACTGAACAAATTACAGTATAATCATAAAAAGGTGTTTTTTCTTTCATATCATATACTTTAATATCAGATACAACTGCTTTTTCTAAACTTTTTAAAATTTCATTTAACATTCTTCACCATTTCCTAAATAATATTTTAAAGCATCTAATGTTAATTCACATATTATTTTACCACTTTTTTCTAAAAAATCAACTTTTTGAATAAGTATTATTTTAACAGCCTTATCTAGACTTACAAAACTAGCAGAAATTGCCTCTTTTGTATAATCTTTACTACGTGTATCTTCAATATAATCAGCCACAAATAACACTTTATCAAGGGTTGACATATTTACTTTACCAGTTGAATGGTAACATATTGCGGATAATATTTCTTCATCATCGATTTGATATTCATTCTTAACTACAAAAGGACCCGCAAGACTATGCCAAATTGGTTTTGAATTTTTAAATTTATCTAGGTCATTAGGAAAGTCTTTTTCAATTATACTCCACAAATATTCATCACTTTTTAATTTTGCAGCATCATGTAAAAGTCCTGCAAGATAAACTTTATCAGGATTTAAACCAAGGTTTAATCTTTCATTAAGTTCTAATGCCTTTTTTGCTACTTCTAAAGAATGATAATATCTTTTTTGAACAACTCCATTAATTGTCATTGACTCTTTTAACTTTTCTTTTAAATAATCATATTTTTCCATCATATAAGTATATTTTCACCCTATATTATATAAAAGTTTCAACAAGTCTAACATCAATATTTTTATGAACTTGAACTTTCAATGCAATATTAGATCCAACAACATGAACAAATCCTAAACCACTTATTAATAAATCATAAGCTCCGCGTTCTATATTAAACATCACTTCTTTTGTTTCACTTAATCTCTCTAGTTCTTTTTCATTATGTGGTGGAACTAATAACTTTAGTTTTTGTGTATCAGAAATATTATCTGCATTAATTGTCTTAGTACGATGAATATATAAATCATTAGAAGTATAAAAACTTACGTTAATTTTATCACCTTTAATAAAATCTATTCTAGCAAGACCACCCATAAAAATAGTTTGATCAGGATTTAATTGATAAGTTCTTGGTTTTAAATAGTTTTTAGGTGTTAAGACCTTCATTGATTCATAATCTAAATAAGCCCCAAATGATCGATAATTAATAAGTCCTGGTGTATCAATGATATAATTATCTTCATCAATATAGACTTTAATAAAATCCATAGTCGTTTGAAATTGGTCACTTGTTGTAATTAATTTTTTATCATCAAGATATTTTTCTTTAATAGCATTAATAAATGTTGACTTACCAACACTAGCACATCCTAAAATATAGCAATCACGAATTTTATTTAAGCGTCTTTCACGATAAGACTTAGATTTTTTAAGTGCATTATCTTTAATTTTAAATATTTTATTTAATACACTTTCGATATTTTGTTTCTTTTTAGCAGAAATCATAATTACACTTAAAACATCAAGTGATTCTTTTGCTGCAATGCATCTAATACGCTCTTCGATTTTTTTAAGATGTACGTCTTTTGGCATAATATCAACTTTATTTACAACGATTATTACTTTATTATCACCGATATACTCATGTAGATTTGGGATAAATCCGCCATAAATATCCATAATATCAATCATCAACACAATGATTGCTTTTTGTTCTTTAATAACACTTATTTTTTTATAGTAGTCATTATCAGAAATTTCAGGATCATATTTTTTTCCATTATGAATGATTTGATAGCAACGTTTACAATAAACATTATCACCTAAATCGGCACTTACAAGAAGTGGAACATAACCAGCAAGTGTTTCATCATGTGTTTGTAATTTAATTCCGCAACCTATACATTTAGCCATGTTTCTTCTCCTTTTTAATTATTTCATAAATTTGTTTCGCATAAATAGGGTCTTTTTTTGCTATTTTTTTAACGATAAGTGGTTCTCTTAATCTATTAATAATCGTATAAAACTTTTCACTTTCTCTTGATATAGATTTAATTAAAATCGAATCAACTCCAACATTGTTTGCACATAAAATATCTGTAACAAGCTGATCACCAATCATAATAATTTCTTGATAATTATTAATATCTTGTTCTTTTAAGAACCTCTTCACTTTATAAGCAAAGGGCTTTTTCATTAAGTTTCCAGATCCTGTTGCAGGAAATGTTTCCATAAAAAGATTAATTCTAGAACCCTTATTATTACTTAGTACATAAACTTTAAATCCCATTGATAATAGTTTATTACCAAATTCAATTAATTTTTCATTTGGTTTATTTTCATAATATGATATTAA
>JAZSIL010000264.1:0-2990 GCA_045533785.1 Bacilli bacterium | reverse complement strand
AATATTATTATTTAATAAATAAGTTATATTAAGATAATACTCAAAGATATCCACACCAGATATATTATAGAATTTATTGATATCCACACCTTTATTTTTTCTTAAATTCATCATAATAAACTCATCAATTAAATCTTCATATTCCAAAATTTCTGATTCCACACTTGGAAGTCTGTTATTCTGTAAATTACTTATATAATCATGAATTTTAGTAGTTGTCACGCTTCTTGTATTATTAATAAACGAACTAGCACCACTACCAAGGCATAAATACTCATCATGATCCCAATAAATTAAATTATGAACTGATTCATACCCTTTTACTGCGAAATTACTAGTTTCATATTGATAATAACCTTTTTTTTGTAAATAGTTAATTATAGTTAAATACTGTTTTGCTTGCTCATCTTCACTTGCTTCTAAAACAGATCCACCTTGCTTTAACTTACCAAAAATAGTATGATTTTCTACAATAAGAGAATAAATTGAAATGTGTTTTGGGTTTAATGAAATAAGTTTATCAATATCAGCCTTAATATCAAAAGATGTTTGATTAATAAAACCATACATTAAATCAAAACTATAATTAATAAAGCCACATTCTTGAATTAAAGAAACTGCTGTGGATAACTTTTCAAATTCAATTTCACGTTTAATAAACTTTTGAAAATTATCATTTAAAGTTTGAACGCCAATAGAAAGTCTATTCACATAATATTTTTTTAATAATTTTAATAAATCAATGTGGATATCTTCTGGATTACACTCAAAAGTAAATTCTATTAACTCATTTAATTTTAATATTTCATTTAAAGAAGAAAAAAGCATTTCTAAAAGATCAATGCTTAAACTTGATGGAGTCCCTCCACCAATATAAATAGTTGATAGTTGATATTTAGAAATGTCTTTTAACTTTAACTCATTTATAAGAGCTTCAATATATAATTTTTTTAAATCAGCACTTGCAACCATTTTATGAAAATCACAATATGGACAAACATGATTACAAAATGGAATATGAATATATAAACCTAATTTTTTATTCATCATCTAGTTTTAATATTGCAAGGAATGCTTCTTGAGGTACTTCAACACTACCTACTTGTTTCATTCTCTTCTTTCCTTCTTTTTGTTTTTCTAAAAGTTTTCGTTTACGTGAAATATCTCCACCATAACATTTTGCAATAACGTCTTTTCTTAACGCAGATAAAGTTTCACGTGCAATAATTTTTGTATTTACAGCAGCTTGAATAGGAACTTCAAACAGTTGTCTTGGAATTAAACCACGAAGTTTTTTAACAAGTTGACGACCTCTTGCATATGCAAAATCTTTATGAACAATTACACTTAACGCATCAACTTTTTCACCATTTAATAAAATATCAAGTTTTACAAGATTACTTTCTCTATAATCTGCTAGTTCATAGTCAAAAGACGCATAACCACGAGATGTCGATTTTATTTTATCAAAGAAATCATATACAATTTCTGAAAGTGGTAAATCATATAATAATGAGACACGGTTATCATCAATATAACTCATTGAAACATAAGTTCCACGTCTAAATTGACATATTTCCATAATGGAACCAATATATTCTTTAGGCATCATTAGTGTAGCATGAACATAAGGTTCTTCAAGTTTTTTAATAAGTGTAGGTTCAGGTAAATCATTCGGATTATCTATCTTAATCATTGTTCCATTAGTTAAATGGACATGGTATTCTACACTTGGAGCTGTTGCAATTAAAGGAATTTTAAATTCACGCTCAATTCGCTCTTGAATTACATCCATATGAAGAAGTCCTAAAAAACCAGTTCTAAAACCAAATCCAAGCGCTTGTGAAGTTTCTGGTTCAAATACAAGTGCAGCATCATTTAATTTTAATTTACCTAAGGCTTCTTTTAATTCATCATATTTATTTGTTTCAAGCGGATAAATACCACAGAAAACCATTGAATTCATTTTTCTATATCCTGGTAAAGACGCTTTACTTTCGTTTTCTAAAGTAGTCATTGTATCCCCAACTTGAACTGTTAAAATATCTTTAATACTTCCAGCAACCCAACCAACATCACCTGTAGACAAATAATCTTTTTTCTTTTCTTTAGGAGTTGTTACGCCTAGTTCAATAACTTCATAAACAGCATCACTATTAAATGTTTTAATATGATCACCTTTTTTAATCGTACCTGATTTAACTCTAATTAGAGGAATTACCCCACGATATGGATCATAATAAGAATCAAATATTAATGCTTGAACAGGCCCCATTGGATCACCCTCTGGTGCTGGAACTTTTTCAATGATTTGCTCTAATAAGTCATGAATACCAATACCTTCTTTAGCAGAACCAAGTACTGCATCACTCGCATCAAGTCCGATAACATCTTCAATTTCTTGTTTTACTTTATCAGGATCAGCAGATGGTAAATCAATTTTATTAATCATTGGTAAAATCTCTAAGTCATTTTCAAGCGCTAAATAAACATTAGCAAGTGTTTGAGCCTCAATTCCTTGTGCAGCATCAACAACAAGCACTGCCCCTTCACATGCCGCAAGACTACGAGATACTTCATAAGTAAAGTCGACATGCCCTGGAGTATCAATTAAGTGAAGAATATAAGTCTCTCCATCATCTGCAGTATACTCAAGTTCAATAGAATTAAGTTTAATTGTTATCCCACGTTCACGTTCAAGGTCCATTGAATCTAAGATTTGTTCTTTCATTTCTCTAGATTCTAAAGTTTTAGTAGTTTCTAATATTCTATCTGCAAGTGTACTTTTACCATGGTCTATATACGCAATTATGGAAAAATTTCTAATTTTCTTTTGTCTTTCTAATAATTCTTTTTTTGAAGGAATCATAATTTATAACCTTTCTTTTGTAAAAGAAGCTAAATTAAATTAAGCTTCTTCTTTATCTGTGTTGTCTTTTTCTTCAATATTTTGATTATTATTATCTTTATTTCTACAATATTTAATTAAA
>JAZSIL010000158.1:0-14445 GCA_045533785.1 Bacilli bacterium | reverse complement strand
ATTTGCGATTTCATACTTCATGTTATTTAAAGCATTTTCAGCACCAGGTACAACTAATTTTTGTTTTCCTGAATAAGATGAGTTCATTGTTTTCACCTCCTGTAAAAATAGTATGTGTAGATTTTTGTAAATTAATCTAATTATTTCATACCAATTTTTTACAATTAGAATATATCATCATTTTGATTAAATAAATCAAGGTGTTTTGAACTTTTTATTACAAGTGTATTAGTTTCTTTAACTGCTTTTTCTATTAATTCTTGATAGTTAAATTTATTTTCTTCATCACGAGCTTTTGTATTTAGTGGTTTAATTTGAGGATGCTTTGGAACGAATACTGTACAACAATCTTCATATGGTCTAATTGATATATCATATGTATCAATAGAAGTTGCTATTTTGATGATTTCACTTTTATCGAATGTTGCAAGTGGTCTAATAACTGGCATATTAGTTACTTCGCCAATAGTTGCCATACTTTCTAATGTTTGGCTTGCTACTTGTCCAATTGATTCACCATTAAGAATAGCTAAACATTTATGTTTTTCTGCAAGAAGAGTTGTTATACGATACATCATTCTGCGCATAATAGTAATACCATAATCTTCTCTACAGCATTCATAAATTTTAGTTTGAATTTCTGTAAATGGAACGATATGTAAATTAATTGATTGATATTCTGTATATGGTGTAAGTTTTTCTAAAAGATCAATTACTTTTTGAACAGCTAAGTCTGATGTATATGGTGGTGCTGCAAAGTGAACAGCTTCAACAGCCATTCCTTTTTTAATTGTTAAATAACCAGCTACAACACTATCAATACCACCTGATACCATTAGCATAACTTTACCAATTGAACCTGAAGGCATTCCACCCATTCCCATGATGATATTTGTAAAAATGAATGTACCCTCAAATCTTACATCTAAATGAAGTGTTAATTCTGGATTATGAACATCTGCTTTTAGACCTTCGATTCGCTTGAATAGTTGTCTACTTACTTCTTTAGTGATTTCAAGTGAAGTCATTGGGAAGTGTTTATCACCACGATTAGTATCAACTTTAATAGTTTTCATACCTGTTTTAAATTCATCTTTTAGTAATGTTTCTGCTAAATTTACGATATCATCAATATTAGAGTTACATTTAGATACTACTGAGAATGAATAAATTCCAGGGATCTTTTTTAGAATTTCAATAATTTCATCTAAATAAGGGTTATTATTTAAGATAATATAAAATCTAAGTCCTCGTGGATCAAATTCTAGATTTTCATACCCTTCTAATGCACGTTTAATACTTTTATTAATACGATTGATAAATTGTTTACGGTTGCTTTTTTTAAGCGCAAGTTCGCCATATCTTATTAAAATGTGATCTGCCATAAATTTCTCCTAAATTTCTTTAATATGTCTAATAAGTAAATCTAACTCTTCATATGTAGTATATGTAGATAAACTAATTCTAATCGTGTTTACTGCTAAAGTGCTATCTTCTAAAGTATAAATAAGTGTTTTTTCTTGATCTTTAGAATGTGAGTTACATGCAGAACCAGTTCCAACTATAACATTGTTTTTTTCTAATGTATGAAGTGCGGTTTCACCTTTAATATGTTTAAATGTAATACTTAAAATAGAAGATGATGAATATTTAGATCTATTTAATATAATATGCTTTTCATTTTTTAGTTTTTCAACTAGATAATTATATTTCTCTAAAACATTATTATATTTAGTAGATATATCAATAGATGCTAGTTGAATAGTTTTAGCCATTACAACACACCCTGCAAGGTCTACTGTTCCAGGGCGAATTCCTTCTTGTTGGTGACCACCTTTAATAAATGATAAATGTAGTTTTTCGTTGTAAATTAAAAGGCCTGTACCTTTTATACCTTCTAGTTTGTGTCCACTAAATGTTAAAAGGTCTATATCGTTAAAACTAAAGTTTGGAATTATTTTACCAAATCCTTGAACACAATCAACATGAAGTTTAGTACGTGGGTGTTTTTTTACAATTTCAATAACTTTATCAATTGGTTGAATAGTACCAATAATATTATTTACCCACATAACAGATATTAATACAGTATCATTTGTGATACTTTGTTCAAGTTCATCAATATTTATAATACCTTCTTTATTGGGAATAAGATAAGTTACTTTAAAACCACGTTTTTCTAAATCTTTATATACATTTAAAACTGATGCGTGTTCTAGGTATGTTGTAATAATGTGTTTAGGCTCATTATAATGACCTGAACAAATTCCGTATATTGCGGTATTATTAGCTTCTGTTGCACCTGAAGTAAATAGAACTTTTTTATTTTTTAGTTTTAATGAATCAATTACAACTTTACTTGATTTATCAAGCAGCATATGGGCTTTAACACCTGGGTTGTACATTCCTTCGGTGTTGTACCAATATTCTTCGTTTATACGAGTATGTAAATCAAGTAATTCTTTTTTAGGTTTTGTTGTTGCGGTATAATCAAAATAAATCATATTATCACCTTTTCTAATATCTAGTATATCATAATTTAGGATATTCTTCAATTAAAAGAAAAGGATAAAAAGTTTTTAATTGAACTTATTTATAAAATATGTTATAATTATATATAAGAGGTGAAATTAATATGAGTGATTATGAAATTCAAATTCCTGATACATATGAAGAAGCTGTAGAGAGAAAAGCATATGTACTTAAATTAATTAATGAATATAATGAAGCATTACTTCTTGGCAAAGATCTTCCATGTAGTGAGGAAGAGATTGATCGTCTACAAGAAGAATATCAAATTTTAAATGATCATCTTGAGCTTACTGAAGAAGAAAAATTAAGAAAATTAAATGATTCAGATAAAGAAGTTAATGAAGATGGTGTAGTAGTTGAAAAAATGTCAGTCTTAGACAAAATCCATTGGGGAGTGTATATATATATTATATTCACTGCTGTTGCTTTATTTTCAATGCCATTTTTAACAAAAACAGTTGGAAGTTCTTGTTTAGATTCTTTTATAGATAAATACTTTTATGATTTATTATGGGAAAAGTATGTTGAAATGATGGGACTTGCTAATAGTGAATATATGTGGAGTAACTTTGATTATTGGTTTAGAGTTGCTGTTTCATATCTATGGCTTCCACTTACTTTAATATTAATATCTATCGTTGTTTATTTCTTATATCGAAGAAAAAAAAATATTAATACAAAAATTACTAAATGGTTAATTTTTATTAATATATTTATTTTAGTTTTATCAGTTGGTGTAGTGCTTTTACAAGGTGAAATTAAAGCTTTAACAGAACGTTATGATTATTTATGGTATTACTATGCAGAATACTATTATAACGAAATAGGTTCTTATTAAAAAATGATGAAAGAAATTACTTCTGTTAATAACTCATTTATTAAATGGTTATTAACTTTAAGAGATAAACAAGTAAGAAATGAACATAATTTGTTTATTGTTGAAGGGTATCATCTAGTAGAAGAATCTCTAAAACATAATGTTTTGAAAACAGTTCTGTGTACTGAAAAAGAAGTACTTGATAAAATTGATGTAGAAGAAAAATATTTAGTAAATGAACAAATAATTAAAAAATTATCTTCCACAAAGAGTCCACAAAATATTATTGGTGTTGTAAGTTCTATTATTAATCAAGATTTAGAGGCTATAATATCCAAAAAAGAATTAAGAATATTAATTCTTGATGATGTAAATGACCCAGGTAATCTTGGAACAATTATTAGAACAAGTGCTGCACTAGGAATTGATGCGGTAATATCAAGTTTAGAAACAGTTGATTATTATAATGAAAAAGTACTTCGTGCAACACAAGGAGCAATCTTTAAAATACCTTTATTTAAAGGTGATTTGGTAGAAATTATTTCTTTATTAAAAAAACAAGGAATAACTATTTATGGAACGCATCTTGAATCATCAGTAAGTGTAAAAGACGTTGAAAAGTTAAAAAAGCTTGCAATTGTTGTTGGTAATGAAGCACAAGGAGTAAGTAGTGAAATATTAGATCTTTGTGATAAAAATATTATTTTACCAATGAACAATGATGTAGAAAGTTTAAATGTTAGTATTGCAGCTGCACTTCTAATGTGGGAATTAAAATAAAATATAAAACCCCTATAGTAGATATCTACTATAGGGGTTGTTTTTATACTTTAAAGCATGATCCACCAATGAATTCTCTTATTAAAGAATTGCATGGAATTGCTGATTCATCTGTAATGTCTTTGAAGTATTTTAAATATTTAATAAGTCTATTTGCGGTAATATATGCAGGATCAGTTTGTGGGATTTTTGATAGTGCTGGAAGGGCATATTTCTTGAATACTGCAAGTTCATATGTTAGTTCACTATTAAACACAAAGTTTGCTCCTTCTTGGTTAGGATAGATCCATTTGAATTCTCCATTTCTTACGCTTTGCCACATTGAAATAGTTTCTTGTGGTGGGCAGTTTCTAAATTGCATGTCTCTTACTATTCTTCTAATTAATCTTAAATCAGTAGTTGAAAGTGGAGAATGGTCATCAATATTGATTTGAATTTGTGGCGCAATATACACTTTATATTTTTGATGTTTTGGAATAGATGCTGTTAGAATTTCGTTTAACGCATGAATTCCTTCTATCATAATTGGTGTTGAGTCACTAATTTTGAGTGTCTTTCCAGCTTCTCGTGCACCTGTTTTAAAGTTATATTTTGGTAGAGTTACTTCTTCACCGTTTATTAAATCAAATAGATTTTTATTAAAAAGCTCAATATCTAAACAGTTAATATGCTCAAGGTCTAAATCTTTGATATCAGTTTTTCCTTGGATTCTCGCAATCTCTTGTTTTGATAGATAGTAGTCATCCATTGATATCATAATAGGGTTAATTCCTCTTGACATAAGTTCTATTCTTAATCGATTACAGAATGTTGTTTTACCACTTGATGAAGGACCTGCAATACAGATTAGTCTAATGTTTTCAATTTCTTTTTTAATGTTACTACCAAGTTCTGCAAGCATGTTATTATGTTTCATTTCACATGTTTGGATAAAGTCAGTAATACTTTCTGTTTCAATCTTTTTATTAATTTTTACTATTGAATTTGTTTTGCTAATTTTTCCCCATTTGCCAGCTTCTCTTAGTGTTCTTCCATATGTTGGTTCTTCAAGGAATTCTGGAATTTTAGCATCTAACTCATATCTTGGGTATTGAATTATTAGTCCTGGACTATAAGGTCTTATCACATAGTTCTTAATAAAACCAGTTGAGGGGAGCATGTAGCAATACATATAGTCATAATAACTATTACATTTATAAAGGTGAACTATTTTGTCTGGGCGATATTCTAAGATATTTAGTTTATCATCATGACGTAATTCTTTATAAATTTCAATGGCTTCTTTAACTGTAAGAGTTACCCTTTCAATAGGCAAATCTAAATCAATTAGTCTTTTTACTTCTGTTAATACCTCATCAGTAATTTTGCTCATTTTAATGCCTGGATTTAGAACTTCACAGAATATTGATCTACTTACATTGTAGTTAAATTTAATATCAATTTCTGGGTATAGGTTTGCAAAAGCCATGGAAATGATATATCTAAGCGTAGCTTCATATGCTCTACCAGCTTCTTGGTGTTCTAAAGTTAGAAGTGTGATTTCTGAATTATGATTTCTTTCTGATAGAGGATATGTAAGTTCTTTAATTGTTTGATCTATTTTACAAACCATATATTTTTTAAGTTCAACTTTATCGATTAAATCAAGTACTTTATCGCCAGGTTTAAAGTCGATTAATTGGTTGTTTAATTTTAACTTATACATTTTTGCTCCTTATATTTTTTTATTTTTTAGTATATGTATTTTATCAAATATTTAGAAGTTCAACAAGTAAATGTATAAAAAAAGTGATATATTGATTATTAAAGTATACATTACTTGACTATTTTAGTATTTTGTGGTAATATATATGTGTATGAATAAGACAAAAAGAGGTGAGCTAGAAATGGCTCACCCTTTATTATGACTTATGTATGAAAGGTTAAGATATTATGATTGAAAAAATAAAAGAGTTAAGCTTGCCGGTTGTAGAGAAGTATCAGAAGTCTCTAGTATCAGTTGAACATGTAAAAGAATACGGAATTGACATTGTACGTATTACAATTGATGATCCAAATACATTTGATATTGATATTGACGATGTAGCTAAAATTAATGAAGAAATACTTGATTTAGTTAACGATTATCTTCCGGATGGATACTATTTAGAAGTAACTTCAGTTGGCATTGAAAGAGAATTAAAAACAGATTCTGATTTAGAAAAAGCGCTCGGTAAATATATATATCTTAAAACATATGAAAAGTTAGAAAGTGCTTTTAATCAAAAAGAAATGTATGGCTATTTAGAATCATATACAAGTGATTCAGTAAATGTAAATGTAATAAATAAAACAAGAAAAAAACTAGTAACTATTGAAAAATCAAAAATTGCAAAGATTCGTCTTGCGGTAGAGTTTTAGAAAGGAATTAAGGGAAAAAGAAAATGATTAGTAAAGGTTTTTATGAATATTTAGAAATAATTGCAGATGAACGTCGCTTAGATAAAGAAGATGTTTTTAAAGCTGTTGAAATCGCATTAATTAAAGCTGCACAAGCTGAAGGACATACTGGAATTCTAGAAGTAGAATTTAATGATGAACAAAAAAAGGTAAGAATTACTGAAACTTTTAATGTTGTAGAAGAAATTGATCCAGAACTTGAACTTGAAGGACAAATTACTTTAGAACAAGCTAAAGAAATTAGATCAAGAGTAAGAGTTGGTTCAGTAATTAAACGTGAAGTTCCTTTTAGTGAAATTGGAAGAAAAGGTGCAACTCGTTTTAAAGCTACTTTTATTCAAAATTTAAAAGAATTAGGTTATAAACGTGCTTATGAATATTTCAAATCTAAAGAAGGTGAAGTTGTTACTGCAACAGTTGATAAGGTAACTGATAAAGTTGTTATTTTAAATCTTGGTATGAATACACAATCTCTTATGCCTCTTGAAGAATTATTTGGTGAAAACTTTACACCTGGTAAACAAATCAAAGTAACTGTTACTAAAGTTGAAGAAAGTACTAAGAGTCCTAAAGTATTTGTTTCTCGTTCAAATAAAGAAATTATTAAACGTTTATTCGAACTTTATATTCCTGAAATTGCCCAAGGTGTTATTGAAGTAATTGGAATTGTAAGAGAACCAGGTAATCGTTCTAAAATTGGTATTAAATCAAATAATATTAATGTAGATGCTAAAGGTGCTTGTGTTGGTGTTGGCGGTGCTCGTATTAAACAAATCAATCAAGCATTAAATGGCGAAAGAATTGATATTTTTGAATGGAATGATAATCCAATTCTATTGATTGCTGAAGCACTTACTCCTGCAAAAGTAATTTCTGTATTAATTGATGAAGATACACATAAAGCTATTGTTATTGTACCTGATGAACAATTTAGTCTTGCAATTGGTAAAGGTGGTCAAAACGTACGTCTTGCATCACAAGTTACTGGTTGGAGAATTGATATCAAAGATGAAACAACTGCTTACCGTGAAGAAATTCGTTTCAAACCTAACGTTTACACTGCATAAATAGGTGATATATATGAAAACACCAATTGTAAAGAAAGTTCCAATGCGTAAGTGTGTTATTACAGGAAATCAATTTCCTAAAAAAGATTTATTACGTGTTGTGAGAGAACCAGATGGTAATATTACAATTGATGATACTGGTAAAGTTCGTGGTCATGGTGTTTATCTATGCAAAGATGCAAATGTAATTAAAGCTGCTAAAAAGAAACATATTTTGGATCGTTTTTTAGAAGTAGCAGTACCTGATGAAATCTATGATGAACTTTTAAAGAAGGTGTCAGAAGTTGAATAAGATATTATCTTTATTAGGGCTAGCTAAAAAAGCTGGTAAAGTAATTGTAGGAACTGATGCAGTGATTAGTAAACTACAAGGGAATGATTTACATTTAATTTTTGTAGCTAATGATGCATCGATAGCTACAATTGATAAAATTGAGAAAAAAGCGTTTTATTATAACGTAGAGATTATAAAATCTTTTACAAGTGATGAATTAAGTGATGCAATCGGTTCTAATAATAATAAAGTACTTGGAATTGCAGATTTAGGATTTTCTAAAGCAATGCTTAAACATCATACTGTAAGAGTAGAAGGAGAGTAGAACTATGAAAGTTAAAGAAGTAGCGGAATTCTTAAAGGTTTCAACAGAAGAGTTATTAAAATTATTAAAAAATGTTGCTGTTGGACAAGCATATACAGAAGAAAGTGATCTTGATAAAAATTTAGAAAAGAAACTAGCTAAACATTATGGTGTACCTTATCCGTTTAAAACTAAAGCTAAGCCAGCTCCTAGTAAAGCAGCACCAGTTAAGGAAAAACCAGCACCAAAACAAGAACCTGCTAGTAAAGCAGCTCCTGAAAAGGCTGCTCCAGCTAAAGAGAAACAAGCGCCTAAACAAGGGGTAAAACCAATTTCTAAAGAGGATGGTCAAGGACAAAATAATAAACCCAAACCATCTAAACCAGCTCAACCTCAAGGCACTAAACCAAAACCTGAAAATAAACAACCTGGTAAACCAGCACCAAAACAAGGAGCAAAACCAGAAAATAATAATAATAATAAGCCTGCTAATCAAAAACCTGCAAAACAACGTCCAAGCGATATTCCATCATACAAAGATGAAATCGTAGAAACACTTGTGGATGAAGAATTCTTAGATAAATATGATGAATTCTTAGAAGATGGACAATATGAAGGCGGCGGTAATAATAGATTTAAACCTAAAGTAAGTACAAGAGATAAAGTTGTTAGTAAAAAACCTAAACAACATAAGAGTCGTGCTGAAAAATTAGCTGGTACTATTGAACAAAAGAAAGAAGAAAACGTTCTTTACTATGAACTAAATATGACAGTAATGGATGTTGCTGAAGAGCTTGGAATTTCAGTAACAGATTTAGTTAAGAAATTATTTACTTCAATGGGTATTTTTGCATCTGCAACACAAACATTAGATAGAGATACAATTGAACTTATTGCAATGGAATATAACTTTGAAGTAAAAGATAAACAAATTACAGATTTAATTAGATTTGATGAAATTGAAATTGAAGATAATCCAGAAGATCTTGAACCTCGTCCTGCAATTGTAACTATAATGGGACACGTAGACCATGGTAAAACTACACTTCTAGATACAATTAGAAGTAGCCATGTTGTTCGTGGTGAAGCTGGTGGTATTACACAACATATCGGTGCTTATCAAGTTCAAAAAGATGGCCGTTTAATTACATTTATCGATACTCCAGGGCATGCTGCATTTACTGAAATGCGTGCTCGTGGTGCTCAAGTTACAGATATTGTTATTTTAGTAGTTGCTGCTGATGATGGTATGATGCCTCAAACAAAAGAAGCTATTGAACATGCTCAAGCTGCAGGTGTTCCAATTATTGTTGCAATTAATAAAATGGATAAACCAACTGCAAATCCTGATCGTGTAAAACAAGAATTAATGTCATATAACCTAATTGCCGAAGAATGGGGTGGGGATACTATCTTTGTTCCTATTTCAGCACTTACAGGTAAAGGTGTTGATGACTTACTTGAAATGGTTATTTTAACAAGTGATATGAATGAATATAAAGCTAATCCTAAACGTTTAGCAATAGGTACTGTAATTGAAGCAAGACTTGATAAAGGTCGTGGTCCTGTTGCAACACTTCTTGTTCAAAATGGTACTTTAAAAGTTGGTGACATGATTGTAGTAGGTACAACTTATGGTCGTGTACGTGCAATGCAAGATGAACTTGGTCGTCAAGTTAAAGCTGCTGGCCCTGCTAAACCTGTTGAAATTACTGGTATTGCAGAAGTTCCATTTGCAGGTGAAAAATTCATGGCATTAGATGATGAAAGAAAAGCAAGGGCTATTGCTGAAGTTCGTGCTCAAAATAAATTTAATGAAGAAATCGGTAATGCAAGAGCTGCTTCTTTAAATGAAATCATGTCTGAAGCAAATGGTGAGTTAAAAGTACTAAACTTAATCATTAAGTGTGATGTTCAAGGTTCTATTGAAGCAATCAAAGGTTTAGTTGATAAGATTCAAATTGAAGGAACTAAGATTAATATTATTAGTGCTCGTGTTGGTGGTGTTACTGATAATGATATTAGCCTAGCTATCGCATCACATGCTATTATTGTTGGATTTAATATTCGTCCTACAAGTCAAATTAGTGACCTTGCTAAAGAAAAGAATGTTGAAATTCGTTTATATAATATTATTTATAAACTTCAAGAAGATATTGAAAAAGCTGCTAAAGGTATGCTTGATCCAGTATTTGAAGAAAAAATTACAGGTGAAGCAGAAGTTCGAGAATTATTCAAAATCTCTAGAATTGGTACAATTGCTGGTTCAATGGTAACTAGAGGATCAATCGTAAGAGGTGGAACAATTAGAGTAATTCGTGATAGTATTGTTATCTATACTGGTAAGATAGCAGGTCTTCGTCGTTTTAAAGAAGACGTTAAAGAAGTTAAAGAAGGATACGATTGTGGTATTACTATTGAACACTTTAATGACGTTAAAGTTGGAGACCGTTTAGAATGTTTCGTTATGGAAGAAACTGAGCGTGAATAATTATGGGATATCGTGTTCAACGTGTTGAAAAAATAATTGAAAGAGAACTTGCTAGTATTATCTTTAGTGAAGTTCATAATGAATTAATCAAGTTTGTATCGATTACAAAAGTAGCACTTAATAAAGATATGAGTGTTGCCATGGTGTGGTATACAGTACTTGGAAACGATGGTGAAATTGAAGCTACTAAAAAAGCTTTAGAACAAGCAAAAGGATTTTTAAGAAGTGAACTTGCTCATCGTTTAGATTTAAGAAAAACACCAGAACTTCGTTTTAAATATGATGAATCGCTTGCTTATGGTAATCATATTAGCGAAGTAATTGAAAACTTAAAGAAATAGAGGAATATATATATGAGAACTAGTGGAATACTTTTACCAATATTCAGTTTACCTAATTCATATGGCATTGGAACCCTTGGAAAAGAAGCATATGAGTTTGTTGATTTTCTAAAAGCATCAAAACAAACTTATTGGCAAGTGCTACCAATTGGACCAACATCATATGGTGATAGTCCATATCAATCATTTTCAGTATTTGCAGGTAATCCTTATTTTATAGATTTTGATTTATTAAAAGCAGATGGACTACTAGAAAGTACTGATTATGAAGATTTATTAGATGAGTCACTTTCTATTGATTATGGTAAAATTTATAACACTAGATATCGTGTGTTAAAAAAAGCTTTTTCTAAGTTTGATTTAAAACTTATGAAAAAGTTTGAAAAAGAACATAGTGACTGGTTAGAAGATTTTAGTCTATTTATGACATTAAAAGACTATCATAATGGTGTATCATTTTTAGAGTGGGAAGATTGCTATAAATTTAGAAATAAAAAAGTTTTAGCTAATTTTAAGAATGAACACTTAAATGATGTTAACTTCTGGAAGTTTACACAATATTATTTCTTTAAACAATGGAATGATTTAAGAGAATATGCAAATTCATTAGGAATTAAAATTATTGGTGATATGCCAATATATACAGCATTAGATTCTAGTGATGTATGGGCAAATCCTAAGCTATTTCAACTAGGAAGTGATTTAATGCCTAAAATGGTTGCTGGATGTCCTGCCGATGATTTTGCACCGCTTGGTCAACTTTGGGGAAATCCTTTATACGATTATAAAGTAATGAAAGAAAATAATTATTCTTGGTGGGTAAGAAGAGTTGAAGTTGCTGCTAGTTTGTTTGATACAATTAGAATTGATCACTTTAGAGGTTTCGAGGCATATTTTGCGATACCATATGGTGATACAGATGCACTTCGTGGTAAATGGAAAAAAGGACCCAATGTAGCACTATTTAATGCAATTAAAAAAGCTTTAGGCGATGTAGATATTATTGCAGAAAACTTAGGGTTCTTAACTCCTGGTGTTCATAAGATGCTAAATAAATTAGGTTATCCAGGAATGAAAATTTTAGAATTCGGTTTTGATCCTAAAGGTGATTCTGAACATATGCCACATCATTTAACAAAGAATGACGTTGTATATACAGGTACTCATGATAATTTACCAGTTAGAGCTTGGTATAATACATTAAATGATGCGGAAAAAGCATTTCTTCATGAATACTTATATTTTAACAATCCATATGAAGTAGGAAATGAATTAATTCGTGCTGCTTTAGCATCTTGTTGTAATTTAGCAATTATACCTTTTTGGGATTATTTACAAAAAGGATTAGAAGCAAGAATCAATACTCCTTCAGTTCTTGGTGGCAACTGGACATTTAGAATTGAAAAAGGTGATATGAATGTTGATTTATGTAGTTATATTGCTAAGTTAATGCTTACTTATAAACGATATATTGAAGAATAATTACTAGTAGGTGTTTTTAATGGATGAGAGAGTTTTAGAACACATTAAAGCGAAATTATCACTTGTCCCTCTTAAGCCTGGCTGCTATCAAATGTATAACAAAGATGGTGTAATAATTTATGTTGGTAAAGCAAAACTTCTTGCAAATAGATTAAAAAGTTATTTTACAGGAAGTCATGATGCTAAAACTACACAAATGGTTTCAGAAGTAGTTAACTTCGAGTATATTATTACAAGAAGTGAAACTGAAGCATTTCTTTTAGAGCATAACTTTATTAAAGAATATAGACCTCACTATAACATTTTATTAATGGATGATAAAACATATCCATATATATGTTTAACAAATGAAACACATCCAAGATTAATTGTTACAAGAGATGTCAAACTTGGAAAGAAAATGAAAAATGGAAAACTATTTGGTCCATATCCAAATGTATCTGCATGTCGTGATACTTGTGAAATTTTAAATAAAGTTTATCCATTTAGAAAATGTAGTCAAATACCAAAAAAACATTGTTTATATTATGATATGGGACAATGTCTTGCACCATGTGAAAATAAAGTTACAAAAGAAGATTATGAAAATTATATTACAAGTGTTTCTAAGTTTTTAAATGGTAACGATACTGTGCTTTTGGATTTATTAAAACAAAAGATGGAAGACGCAAGTAACAGTTTAGAATTTGAAAAAGCAATAGAATATCGTAATTTAATTACTAGTATTACTAGTTTAATGGAAAAACAAACAATGACATTAAATGATGGTAAGACGAGAGATATTTTTGGATACTATGTTGCTAATGAAACAGTTTGTGTACAAGTTTTACATATGCGAAGTGGTAGGATAATTGAACGTAGTGGAGAAGTGTTTGATGTTGTAGATAATTTAGATGATTTACTAGTATCTTATATATATACTTTTTATGATTCTAAAGATGTTGTAGTTCCTAGTGAAATACTTACACCATATATTGAAGGCATAAATATCATTAGTGAATTGTTAAAAGTAAAAACGTTAGTTCCAGTACGTGGAATTAAAAAGAAATTAGTGGATTTAGTATGTGAAAATGCTAAAAATAATTTAGATAATCTAGATAAACTTAGACTCATTAAAATGTCTAAAACTAAAGAACCTTTGATTGAACTAGCTAAAATGCTTAATATAAGTTATCCAAAAGTAATTGAACTATTTGATAACTCTAATATTCAAGGGGCAAGTCCAATATCAGCAATGGTAACATATATTGATGGGATTAAGTCACCTAAAGATTATCGTAAATATAATATAAAAACTGTCGTCGGTGCAGATGATTATCATACAATGCAAGAAGTACTAACAAGAAGGTATACAAGAGTTATTAAAGATAATTTGCGAAAACCTAACCTTGTTATTGTTGATGGTGGTATCCCACAAGTTAAAGCTGCTAAAATAGTTTTTGAAAAATTAGATATTAAAGATATATATCTAATGGGCTTAGAAAAAGATGATCGTCACCGTACTAAAGCTATAGTTACAAGTGATTTAGTTGAAATTGAAATTGATAAACATAGTAATCTATTTTTACTTCTTGAAGCAATGCAAGATGAAGTACACAGATTTGCGATTACTTTCTTTAAGGAAACACATACAAAAAATACATTTAATAGTATGTTAGATGAAATTGAAGGGATTGGTAAAAGAAGAAAAATGGCTCTTTTAAAGGCTTTTGATTCTTTAGAAGATATGGCATCTGCTAGTGTAGAAAAATTAATTTCATTAGGGATTCCAAAAAAGATTGCTGAAGAATTATTAATAAAATTAAATACTAAAGAATAAGGGTAACATATGCACTTTTTTCTTCATAAAATAAATAGAAGGAAAAGGTGATTAAAATGAATAATAATTTTCTAACACCAAGAGAAAGACAAATTTTTG
>JAZSIL010000213.1:0-3526 GCA_045533785.1 Bacilli bacterium | reverse complement strand
TATATAGTAGAATTTATCATTACAATCTACAATTGTTGTAATATAAATATTAAAAATAGCAATTATTTCAAGAATTTTATTAAAATTGATTACAATATTTGTGTAAAAAGTAGGTTTAATAATTATAAAATTTTTAAAAATATGAAGTTTATTAGTGTGAAGGGGAGACACTTTACCTCAACCCCCGGTTACATAAGTAGCTGTTTGACTACCCCCAGTATCTCTTCCTCAACTGGGATATTTTTGATGTTCAGAGAGAATCTCGATGCTATGAACATTGTGTGTAGTTGCACGAAGAGTTCGAGAACCACTTCCTAAAACTGTATAATCATGGAAGAGAACAACACCAACACCCAGAAACAGGAGCAGGTCTCTATTGACACTAACAAAGCCAGAACCGAGAAGATGAGCACCAAGCTCATTGGTTTGACTTGGAACAAAGCTAATGATGGTACACCAATCTTGTGTGCTATTGTAAAGGATGGCAATCTTCACACAAAGACCACCAGCAGGAGCTATCTTACAGCTCTAGATGGTGAAGCAGGAGCTGTTTCATTCGTCAAAGAGAAACTTGATGCAGGAGCTGTCGAAATACTGTCTGGAGCATTGATTTCATGGGAACGCACAACTTATCCAGCAAACGTTCCTCACGAACGAAATGGAGAGACGGTTGTCCTCGACAAGGAAGATGTGATTGACCACATTGTTCGTGTTGATCTTCAGCCTATTGCTGATATCCTGCTTCTAAAATATCTTGAGGAGCACAACCAGTCTCTGACAAACCTGCAGGAGCGTCTTCTGCAGAAGTCATTTGGAGTGGAGTTGTAGTGATAACACAACAGACACAAGGAGTGGCAGGTCTACAATGGCCTGCTGCTCTTTTTTCATTGGCTACTATAAACAACAATATCAACAAGCTTTACTCCAACACACTCTATCTCAACAGGGTCAGGTTTGCTTTCTTCGTTTTGCTTTTAATTAAGTCTTTTATTATTAAGACTTGATTAAGATTAATTTGACGAAAAATAATAAAATTATTACCATTAAAACTAATTTAGTTATGAACGAAACAGTTGAAAACAATGTCAAAGTTGAGAAGATTAGTACCACTTTGATTGGTCTTACTTGGAATAAGGCCTCTGATGGCACACCTATTATTTGTGCTATTACTAAAGATGGAAATTTGCATACGAAAACTACAAGTAGAAGTTATTTAACTGCTCTAATAGGAGGTTCTGGTGCAATAAGTTTTGTTAAGGAAAAACTAGATGCAGGTGAAGTTGAGATTGTTTCAGGTTCACGTATAACTTGGGAAAGAACAACATATCCTGCAAATGTATCACACGAAAGAAATGGAGAAACAGTTGTATTGGATAAAGAAGATGTAATTGACCATATTGTAAGCGTAGACTTGCAACCTATCGCTGACGTATTGCTTCTTAAGTATTTGGAAGAGCATGAAGGAGAGATGAGTCAATTACAAGAAAAGCTTTTGCAAAGAGCATTTGGTGTTGAAGTAGAATAAATACAAGGAGAAGGATGAGGTGGACTATTACCTCCACTACATTCTTCTCCACTTCTTTCATCTCTTAAATTATCATCTTTATTTAAACTATTGTCAAACTTCTCACTTTTTCTTTAATTTTTGGTATTATATCAATTAAATTATTAAGATTTTTGGTATTATTATCATTAATTAGAAAAATATAACTCGAAAATTATTATTGCCAATTAAAAAACTCAATATAAAATATCCTTGAAGAATAGGATATAAAGTGGTAAATCCAAGAGATAACCCACGTCAAGGATTTCCAAGATGTTGAGGACGCCGAGTTTCTTCAGGATTACGCATGGTTAAATCATTAGCAATATAAAAAACATCTATATTACTAATGTTATGTTAATGAAGTTTTAGGCGTAAAACACAAACTCCAATAAGAACTCTGAGGGTAAGATGAAAATAATGCCTTAAGTGCACCGAAGAAAGTGTATTGGAGTTTTATAGGCATCAATAAGAGAACCTTTACGTGGTGATGCTATAAGTAATCCAATAGGATAAAACTAATCTCTAAAAGTAATATCAATCTAAAACATAAAACAAATATGACAAATTTATTAGGATTAATAATATCTATTTTTATGATTATTTGGGGAGTATCAACAATATGGAGTATAAAAGAAATGGTATATTCATCATTAAACAATTATGATTTTTCTCCAATAATTATAAGTTTTATAGGTGTAATACCTATAATAAACACAGTTGTTGCAATTATATTAACCTTTTATAATAAAAAACAAGTACAGAAAAATATAGAAATAACAACATTAGCTGGAATAACAAGAAATATACCTATTTCAGAAATAATAGGAGAACCTTATGCAAGCAAATATAGAAAAAATATGTCTTTGTTACATGTAAGAGGTCTTGGTTGTATGTTTGTAGATGAAGAATGTGAACATCTAAAACAAAGAATAAAAGCGATTAGAAAATAAAATTAAAAAGATAATGAAATTTTTAGTATAATTAACATCTTCATCACCGAAACTATTATTAGGAGTAGGTGGTGGTTTAAAACAAATAATACATGGCACGAATATTCCATAAAGAAAATTGTCAATCTTGTATTAGAAGATATGTTAAATTATCTTCTGGTGTAAATGTAGTTGAATTAATAGTTACAGGACAACACGCATTTCAATGGTCAGTAACTATTAAAAAATTAAATAAAATATCTACTTGCAGATTTGCAGGACGACAACAAGCATTAAAAGAATTTAATAGCATTAAATCTAATTACAATAAATATGGAACAGTCAGAATGTATAGCTGAACAAACATCTAATTCACATGATTATGAAGAATGGTGCGAATGGTGCATTAAAAATTATCTTTAAACATAATAAAAAACAATAACATGAATACAATTATTTTTAATCTTATAATTTACTTTATATTTACTGGACTTGTAACTCTTGGAAGAAGTATAGAAGAAAAATGGAAATGGTATTATAAAGTATTTAGTTTTCTATTTGGCTGGATTTTAACACCAATACTAATAGGAAGAATTATTAAAAAATTACTTTAATAAAAAAATTACAAGAATTACAGAGTTAGTAATACACAAAGTTCGGTTCATTTTCACTATACTGTTAGTATTACTAACTCTGTTTATTTTATTAACATCAAAAACATTAAAATCATGAAGAAAATTGCATTTATTATTGCATTTTTTGTAAGTGCTTGTTTCAGTATTGCTCGTGCTGATAATAATCCTACAGTACAGTCTTCTAAAGAATATGAAATCATATTTGATTTCTGTAATCTAGATACTATTGTGTATTATGATGATGACGATGCTATGGCAATTCATTATGACGATGCTGATGTATTTGATTATGAAAATCTAGCTTATCTTACAGATAGAGATGAATGGTATGGTGAATATGTATCAGTATTTATTGAAGATACAATTATTACAGAATTTCTAAACGATTATTATAAATATCTTACTTCTACTAAATG
>JAZSIL010000027.1:0-11817 GCA_045533785.1 Bacilli bacterium | reverse complement strand
GGCTACGATCCGACTTTGTTTTTCTAGAAACAAAACTAATTCCAAGTATTATTAAAATCACCGAAATAATTACTACACCAGGTATTGATAACAAATAATAAAACAAATAAAAAAATAACAGTCCGATTATCCCACCACCCGTAATAGAATCGCTATTTGCAGTTTTAAAATAATCAATATAAACACTAATTGTAAGCGAGAAATAATCGTCAGAATATTGTTTTATATAATTATGCATTGAAAAATGTGATAATACAATTAAACTTAAAAAGATAAAAAAGATTCCTAATACTCTTAATGATGAAATCGGTAAATGGTCATGAACCATTAAAAAATAACATCCTGCAAGTATCCCTATAATAATAAATAAAAATGCCCAATCTCCAAATAATAATTTAATCGTTAAAAATAAATATAATCCAAAACTACCTAATTTTGCAAGTGCAAAAAAAGATAGTACTGCAAGTACTATACCTAATATTTCATAAAAAAATAAATTTTTCTTCTTTGAACTTTCATAAGGTTCTTTTTTTACTTTTGGCATAATAATATCCCCTTTAGTTTTAATACTATAATATTTTACTTTACCAAAGATAAAAAAATTGATGAAAAAGAAAAAAACCCTTTCGGGTTTTTACTTACTAAGTTAATATTATTTCTTAGTTTTTTCTTTGTGAATAGTCACTTTCTTGCATTTAGGGCAATATTTCTTTTGTTCTAAACGATCTGGAGTATTTCTCTTATTCTTTTGAGTTAAATAATTTTCTTCACTACATTCAGTACATCTTAATAAAATATTGATACGCATTTTATAAATCCTCCTGATAAAATCTCTATTATTATACTATAAATTTATAATAAATGCAAGTGTTTAACATTAAATTAAACAATCTTACCTTTTGAATCAAGATATAAATATAGCAGAAAAATAACAACACATACACCAGCAAAAATGTAGAAACTTATAGCACCTTTTTTTGCAGATTTTGAACGTTCAGGATAAGTTTCACGGAATTTTGAATAAAAAATCCATCCACAAACTGAAGCAGTAATAAATCCTAAAAATGACCAAATCCATAAAGGAACGTTATCCACGATTACTTTTGTATTTGAACTTTGAACTGTAGCATCTTCTTGTTCTTCTACTTTTACAAATTCGTAACCACATTCACATTTTTCATGATTAATATCACATTGTTTACGACAAACTGGACAATATTTAATTTTTTGCATATTTGATACCTCTCTTATAAATCAATCTTATTTTATCATATTATGAATAAAATGTCAAAAGATAATAATTATTTTATTTTATTAAAGATGTCTAAAACAATCTTTTTATCAATTTTTACAAAACCTGGTACTAATATAGTATCATTTTTTGTTATTCTATCGGCCATTGGAAGAAAATCTTTTTCAGTAATATTTAGTTCTTGAAAAGTTACTGGCATACCAATCGATTTAAAATATTCTCTTAAAGCAAAAATACCTTCTTTCGCACATTCTAGATCATCAGAGATATTAATATCAAATATTCGGCGTGCAAACATCGCAAATTTATGTGGGAGTTTATCATAAACTGTTAAAGCCCAACCTGAATATAATACAGAAAGTCCAGCAGCATGAGCAACTTCATCAAAAGTACCACTAATTTCATGTTCAAGTTTATGAACTGTAAAATAAAAGTTTCCTCCAAGACCAGTTAAACCATTATGAGAAAAACTACTTGCAAGCATTAGTGAAGCTCTCGCATCATAATTATAGGGATCATTATAAGCAACTTTACCACATTCAATTACAGTACGCATAATACCTATTGCAACTTCATCAGTAAAAAATTGATTTTCTACATCATTTAAGAAACGTTCTAATGTATGCATCAAAATATCAACTATACCACAAGCTGTTTGATATTTAGAAACACTAAATGTAAGTTCTGGATTTAATACCGCAAAAAGAGGTCTAATTAAATCAGAATTAAAACCGCTTTTAACTTTTGTATCATCATGTGAAATTACACAAGAATTACTAAGTTCGCTACCCGCAGCGCTAATTGTAAGAATTACACCAACTGGAAGTGCTTTTTTAGGTGTAACCGTATGAGCATTTAAACACCATGGATCTTGGTCTAAATAATAACCACATGCGATTGCTTTAGCAGTGTCAATAACACTACCACCACCTACTGCAAGTATTAAATCAACAGGTTCTTCTTTTAATAGTTTAATTCCTTCTTTTACTTTAGATAATTTAGGGTTTGGTTCAATACTTGATAATTCAAAAAACTTTATTGCGTTGTCATTTAAACTATTAACTACCTTATCATATAGACCAGTTTTTTTGATTGAATTCATTCCATAAACTAATAATACACTATTAAATTGATATTCTTTAATTATATTTCCAATTTCTAGTTCTTTATTTTTTCCAAAATATATTTTTGTTGGGGAATAAAAGATAAAATCATTCATATTATTACTCCTAGAATTTTGTATTTGATAATTTTATATTTTTAATTCTTACTACATTAATTGGCATATCAGTGAATACTTTACTATATTGATGTGTTTTTACTTTAGAAATTTCAATCACAACTTGTTTGCTAGCGCTATCTGATGTTTTACCAAATGCAGCATATTCACCATCTAAATGTTCTGAAGTAGCAGAACAAATAAAAAATTGTGAAGAAGCAGAGTTTTTGTCTGTTGCTCTTGCCATTGAAATTACCCCTGCAACGTGTTTTATATTATTTTTCTTCCAACCATTGCTAGCAAACTCACCCTTAATTGTCTTTGGATTACCTTTTTCTTTGACATTTCCAAATACTTTTTTATATCCACCACCTTGAATCATAAAATCCTCAATAACTCGATGGAAAATTGTGTTCTTATAATAGCCTTCTTCAACTAAGTCAATAAAATTATTAACCGTAATAGGTGCCTTATCGTAATATAGCTTTAAATTAATTTTACGATTACCATTAAGAATAATTTGTGCATAAATATTATCAGTATTAGTACGATCAAATTTACTTTTATTACAGCTAGTACTAATAGTTAACAATAATAAACAAATAATTAGTAAACAAAACTTCTTCATATATTATCCTTCTCGTATAATAGTATTGGATAAATCAAGTTTTTTTGAATTATCTACATTACTTATTTAGTATGAATTTAGTTCCTATTATGATAAAATATTATTGAAATATTTATATTTCTTTTAGTATTAATTCAGGAAAGAGTTTATCCTCCTTGAACTTTTAAGTTCTCTTAATAGCTTGCTAACCTGCTTGAGATGTATTGTCTTCTTACTCGGATGCTGATTCAATATTTAAGGTACATCGCATTTTAAACGTACTTTAAATAAATTCTAATAGGCGAGGTTGTAGTTACACTCAAGGCTAGGAACCTAAATTCATACTAAAAAACATTTTTTAAATGAGGTAAACTACTTATGAATAAAAACGAATCAAAAAATCCAATGAACACATTGTTTGTTGGTATAGACGTTGGTTCAGATAAAAACATGGTTCACATGAAAAACTTTAACAACGAAAAGTTAGAACATTTTGAATTTATAAACGATAAAATTGGAATTGAAATTCTCAAAGATCGAACTTTAGATGTTTTAAAGAAACATACTGAACTAAAATACATTGATTTTGTTTTAGAATCAACAAGCGTTTATGCTGTGCACACGGCTACTTTTTTATCTACTGAGCCAAATCTATTAATATATAATCCTTCTGTTTATTGTATTAATCCTAAAGTTTCTGCTAATTTTAGATTGTCTTATATTAATAGAAACAAAAACGATAATATCGATGCAGACTTACTTTCTGAAATAGCTAGAATTGGTTTTTTAAAAAATACTAAACCTTGGCGAGGTACTCAGTACCTTTCATTACAACGTCTTACTAGACATAGACGTCATTTAGCCAATATGATTATTAGGGAGAAAAATTACATTCTTTCTAATATCTTTTTAAAATTCTCAGGGATTATTACTGCATGCAATAATGATTCTCCTTTTAGTGATTTATATGGTACTACTTCTTTGTCTGTATTAGAAGAGTTTCTATCTTGCGAAGAAATTATTAACGCTTCAATAGAAGATCTTGTGATTTATTTAAACGAAAAAAGCAAAAATAAATTTATTAATCCTGAAGAAACAGCTAAAAAATTAAAACAAGCTGCTTCTAATTCATATCGTTTAGATAAAGTAAATTTAGAACCTATAAATCTTGCTATTTCTTCTTCTATAAATGTTATTAGAACATATCAATCTGAAATTTTATCTATTGATAAAGGAATAAAAAATGCAGTTAAAGGAATTAACGATTCTGCTTACAATATTCTTTTATCTATTCCGGGTATTGGTCCAACAATTGCTGCAGGCATTTTAGCAGAAATTGGCTCAATTGATAATTTTAAAGATGACAGCGCTTTAGCTAAATTTGCTGGTCTTACTTGGACTGAAAATCAATCAAGTAATTTCAAACAAGAAGAAACTAGTTTAACTAAAACAGGTAGTTCTTATTTACGTTACTATATAGTTGAAGCAGCAGATAAAATTAGAAAATACGATCCTATTTATTCTAATTATTATCAAAAAAAGAAGGATGAATCTAAAACACATAAAGAAGCTAGAGCTAGAGTTTTAACTGCTAGAAAGTTAGTTAAACTTATTTACGCTTTACTATCTTCAAACCAACTGTACAAACATTAATTAAAAACAACTCCTCGCCTCATTTACATACGAATAAAGACGGCCTAAATGCGATAATCCGCCTAGATAAAGCAATTTCAAAGACTCCTTAAAAAATTACCTTTAGTGGTAATTCTTTTAAGTGCGCACACTTTTCATATAATCATATAAAATAGTAAGGAATAAGTAATATTTCTTATTTTTTTATTATCTAATCATTTGACATCTTTACCGGATGCTATCAAAAAAGCAGCCTATTTATAATTACTTAAATAGGCTGCTTTTATTTTATTTAATTTTAACCTTAAGTAATTATAAAAATTATCTAAGGGCTGTATCCCCACTTATATTTTACCATAATTTGGTATTTTTTGTAAAGAAAAATAAAAATTTTTTTGAAAGTTTAAACAACAATAATAATTGTATTATATATATTACTGTATGTAATGAAGAATACGTATATTACATTATTATTAAAGGAACAGCAAGTCTATCATCAACAAGTTTTAGGTGTCCACCCATTTGTAATCAAAATAATAGATATCTAATTGATATTGAAATCAATAATATTGATTGTTATCAAGAAAAAAGAAGCAGAATTTAATCTGCTTCTTTAAATATTATAAATTATTTTTATTTGCGTTAAATGACAACTTTGCTTTACTTGGATTAAAATTAACAGACCAAGTACTTGGAATAGAATCACTTTCAATATAAAGTGTTGATTTACCACAAGCATAAAAAGCTCCTTCACCAACAGTAATAACACTTTTTGGAATAAATGCTTTTTGTAGTTTTAAACAATTTTGAAAAGCATATTGTTCAATCGTAGTAAGTGTACTTGGAAGAATGATTGTTAAAAGATTTGTACATGCCGCAAAAGCACTGATATTTATTTTTTCTAAGCCCTCATTAAATATAACACTTTGTAGATATTCACAACCACTAAAAGCATATATACCAATTTCTTTAACAGATGATGGTATTTCTACATTAGTAAGTCCTGTTTCTCTAAATGCTCTATCACCTATATGAATAATATTATTGCTAATAGTTACTTCTTCTAGATTAGTATTTTTCATAAATGCAGCATTATCAATTTTATTAATTATGACACCTTCAATTTCATTTGGTATTATAACACTATTAGAACTTCCGATATAATTAAGAATACTTGCAGTTTGATCTACGTAATATTCAAAACTATCTTTCTTAATAATTTTATCTAGATCTAACCCAGTATGGATATATACTAAATTATCATCAAATGCACCTTTATTCCAAGAAGATATATCTGTTTTATCTGTATAAACTAATGTAGTATTATAAAAAGCATAAGCACCTATTGTTTTTATTGTTTCTGGTAGTGTTACACTTTTTAAATTTTCACAATAATAAAAAGCAGCATCTTTAATTGTAGTAACAGATTCTGGAATGTTAATTTCAGAGATAGTTGAATTTGAAAATGCATTTTGTTCAATTATTTCTATAGTCTCAGGTAATGTTACTTTTTTAATTACTTGATTACCATTAAAAGCATAAGCTTTAATTCCAGTAACAGGAAGTAATTCATAACTAGATGGTATAACTATTTCACTTTCCATACCACTGTATCCTGATACTAAATAGCCATCAAGCGTCTTATTTAAAGAAAAAGATAATCCATCTGTATAAATTTCCTTTTCAATAAAATTAATACTAAGTTCTTTTTTAACTCCTTGATAATTAATAATAAATGTATAACTTCCAGGTATTATCTTGCTTGGATAGTTCTCGATTAAATCAGTTGTGAGATTAACTAAACTCACTTCTTCATCAATAGATATATATATTTTAATTGTATTAATATCAAATTCATCAATATAGTATTCATCTTCTAAAGTAGATTCATCAATGTTAATTTCAATTAATGGTTTATATGTTAAATCAATCTCTCCACATTCACACTTTCCTTTTATAAATTCATGCACATGTGGAGGTACGTAAGTTTCATCTGTTTCGCCGCATTCACATTTGCCTTCTACAAAGTTATGGACGTGTGGGGGTACGTAAGTTTCATCTGTTTCTCCACATTCACACTCTCCTTTTATAAATTCATGCACATGTGGAGGTACGTAAGTTTCATCTATTTCGCCGCATTCGCATTTACCTTCTACAAAGTTATGTTCATGTGAATTATTATTACGATTTTTACATGAACAAACAAAACACATCATTATACATATAAATATTAACATTATTTTTTTCATATATATCACCAGCCTAACTTTATTATATCATAACTGATTTTTTTTGTAAACGATTTTAAAAGTATGTTATTTGTTTATTAATAAATTTTTATATATACTATTAATAGAAAGGAGATAATTATATATGGTTTTAGCACTAATTGCGCATGATAAAATGAAAGATGCCATGATCTATTTTGCTAAAAAGTATGAATACATCTTAAGAGAACATACAATTCTTGCAACAGGTACAACTGGTAAGAAAATTATGGAAAATACTGGTCTTACTGTTAGATGTTTTAAATCTGGCCCACTTGGTGGAGATCAAGAAATTGGTTCTAGAATTGCTAATGGTAAAGTTGATGCAGTATTCTTCTTTAGAGATCCTCTTACTGCACAAGCACATGAGCCAGATATTTCTGCACTTCTTCGTCTTTGTGATGTATATCATGTTCCACTTGCAACTAATCCTGCAACTGGAGAATTACTTATTAAAGCAATTGAAAATGGTTTTAAAAATTAAATAACCTTACCTTGTAATATATATACAAAGTAAGGTTATTTTTTATTTTAATTAAAGTTTAATTGTAAGTTTACCTTTTGGAAGTAACTCTTTCTTTAAATATTTAACTACTGTTCTAATTGAATTTGGTGTATATTCATATAAACATAAGTAGTTATTTAAGTTATTATATTTATTAAAGTCCATAGGTCCTTTTAATGAAATAACAGTAACTTCTTGTTTTTTATCAAGCACTGCATTGATAAACTCTACTTGTTTAGGAGATGTTGCAGCATTATAACTGAATATTACTACATTGTCATATTTATCTAAACTATTTAATACACTTTCTTTAAATTCATCAGTATTAAGTAGTTCTAAAACATCTAAGTTATTAAATTCTTTCTTTAATACTTTAGCAAGGTTACGATCATCAAATTCATCTTCAATAATAGTTCTTGCCATTGCAACTGGAGCAATTAATAAAGTATTAGAAGTTAAAGTTACATTATTACCTTTTACCATAGTAAGGGAATTATCTACTATTTCTTGTGCAAGGCACTTATTTTCTTCACTAAACTTCATTTCTTGACTATAGAAATATTTTTCTAAATAAGGTAGAGTTTTTTCTTTAGCTTTTAAGATTCTTTCAACTTTTTTATCTAACTCTTCCACCTGAAGTCTTCCATCATTTACTGCTTCTTCAAGTAGTTCTAATGCTTTTAATTGGAATTCTAATGTATGAGATATATCACATAGATCTGCTCCAGCTAGAACTGCTTTTAATGCTCCATTAGCAGTACCAAATTCATTTTGAATTGCTTTCATTTCTAAACAGTCTGTAAGAATTAATCCTTCAAAGCCTAGTTCTTCTCTTAAAACATTAGTTAAGATTTTCTTTGAAAGTGTTGCAGGAACAGTATCATATGCAGGGAATAAGATATGTGCACTCATAATAGCAGGAACATTGATATTTTCAATGAATGGATGCATTTCAATTTTATGAATACGATCTAAATCATAGTTAATAATCGGAAGCCCAAGATGTGAATCTACTTCACAGTCACCATGACCTGGGAAATGCTTTGCACAAGCAAGTACACCGTATTCAAGCGATCCTTCAATAAATCTTTTACCAAGGCGTGCAACAACACTTGGATCATCTGAATAACTTCTTACGTTAATTACTGGGTTATTTGGATTATTATTTACATCAAGGCTTGGTGCTAGGTTTAGGTTCATTCCAAGGCGAATCATATCTTCTGCAAGCATGCGCCCTGTATAATATGTTGCATCGCTAATTGATGCAGATGCAGTCATTGGACCTGGTGCAAAAGTAACATCTTTCATCATTCTAGTTACAAGTCCACCTTCTTGGTCAATCGCAATAAAAGGTATATGACCAGTAGATTTATAAATTTCTTCATGAATCTTCTTTGTTAACTCTCTCATTTGATTTGCATCAGTAAAGTTTCTTGTAAATAAGATTACATTACCCACATGATAGTCTTCAATTAATGTCTTAATTTGATCATCATAATATGTTGAATGAAAACCAGGTAAAATTAGTTGTCCTAGTTTTTCTTTTAATGTCATTTCTTTAACAGTTTTTAATTTCATAAGTTTAACTCCTTATATAGTTTATAATACATTATTAGTATATCATAAATAAATTTATTTTTAAATAATAGTAATCATTAAAATTACAATTAGAATAGCTGGTATTGCAAATAGTGACCCATACTCCATAAAACTAACAAAAGAAAATTTTAGTTTTTGTTTCTTTAAAAGTGATAACCACATAATTCCTGCAAGGGCTCCAATTGGTGTTAAGAATGCACCAATATTACTTGCAGCAATAACTGTATATATATTATTCATATTTGCATGAGAAAGTTCTAATATTTCAGTAAATAGTACACTCATTGGAATATTATTTAGTAAATTACATGCAAGGAAAGATATAATACCATATATAAAGTTAGAATCAGTACTTTCAAATACATTAATTAAGATATCTAATGTACCACTTTTTGTTACGGCAAATACAATTGTAAACATTGATAGTAAGAATGGAACTAAGTTCCATGGCGCTCTTTTTAAAGTGCTGTTAAGTTCTACAGGTTTTTCGCGTTTTATAAGTGCATAAATAAGTGATGATATTATTAGTAATAATGCAAATATAAGTGTTACAATCCACATTTCAATATTAATATATGATGATACTGCAAGTATTACTGTACAAAATATTAAATTAAATAATCCAACAATTAGTAAGAATTTATTTTTAATAGGTGCATGTTCTTCATCTAAAACAATTGGTTCTTTTAATTTTTTATTAAATACAATTAGCATTAATAAAAGTGTAGTAATTCCTGTAATAATAGTAGGTATTGCCATCTTCATAAAATATTCAGCAAAATCAATATCAAAATAACTTGCGATATATATATTAGTAGGGTTACCGATAATTAACATCATACTCCAAGTATTTGCTGCAATAAACTCGGCAATTAAGTATGGAATAGGATTTATTTTAGCGTGTTTTGCAAAGTAACAAATAAACGGAGTAAATGTTAGAATAATAATATCATTAGATGTAAACACTGTTAAAATACTTGTTAAAGCATAAAGAGCCAAAAAGATATATATTTGTTTACCTTTTACATGATTAGTTACTTGAGTTGCAAGATACTTAAAGAAATTTACTTCATCTAAAAAGATTGATAATATTGTCATTGAAATAAATAAAATAAGTATTTGCAAAGGACCTATCTTTGAACTAGTAAAATGAGTATAAAGTTCAGATATTGTTACTTCTTTAATAACAAGTAAACTAAGTGCACCAACAAGGGCTACAATCCAATATGTTTGTAGCTTAATTTTTTTAATTTTAATTTGAGGCAGTAATAAACTTGATAGAATTATTAATATAATTGTAATTACTGCAATAATTAAAGAGGCCATTTTTAAGCCTCTTTTTCCATATCAGAGCATAGTGCACGATAGAAGACATCACCAATTTGAAGGTAACCTTCCATTGTAGGGTGCACACCATTAGTACCGATACGTTCTAATTTTTCATTACGAGTATTAACCTTTAGCATAGTTGCAGGCATATTATTTTCAACATCAAATTGTGCTTTCATATCAATATACTTGCAGAAGTCTTTATATTCATCACGTTTACATAAGTTTTCAAGATATAAATCGTAATTAAATGCAGTAGTTACTTCACCAAATACATCTGAGTAGAATCCACTCGCACCATAGTTAGCAGCAATACCACCATCAATAGAAGGTGAATGAATTCCAATAAGTCTTACCTTGATATTTGGGAAGTCTATTTTTGCACGATTAATAAACTCTACAATAAATGGTTCAAAGTGAGAAAAATCATCATTAAATGGTTTATATTGACCATTCCAAGTAAGAAGTACGTATAAATAATCAATTCCTTCAAAATTATTATCTAAACAATATTTCTTAAAGTTAGGGCCATCAAGCGTTTCATCATAGAATGGATTACCTTTTTCAAAGTAATATTTAGATACTTTTATATCCTCTTTATGAATACCACCATCTACATTAATAAATACATCTCCAACAGTAGGTAAACATGAATAGTTACCTGGACCACGTTTAAATTTTAATTTCTTATCTTCAATTGATTCTAATACCCATTGTAAGTTATTAGATTGCCAAGTTGAATGTTGATCATTTTCATCTAGATTATGATTTTCTACTTCTACCCAAACTGAAGATGTTGTTGAAACTGCTTCATTTTTAACAAAATGACGCCATTGCCAACCACCATAACCTTCATAACCAACTTCTTCTTTTTGCATTGTACCAATAAAGTTAAGCGTATCTTTAAACCCTAGTCCAACAGGAACACCATCATGTTTAGTAAATCTTCTAAATCCTTCATATGGCCATACACCATTAAATGTAATAGAATCTCCTACACATAAGATATTCATTTTCTTTTTAGGACGAGCTGGTTTTACAACATGAAGGTTAGTTGTTGCAGTATCAAGCGCATTACCAAAATCATCATATAAAGTAATTGTAAGTGGATAGTCCCCCTCTTCACCTACACCTGGTGTATATGTATAATATCTTGGATAAGGACGTCCTTTAGGTGAAGTTACATATATATAATATTTATATGGATTCATACTTCTAACCACTCCACGATAGAATAATTCAAATGTATCACCAATAACTAAATCATAATTTTCTGCTAAATATAATAATTTCTTATTCATACGAATACTCCTTTAATAATTAATTCTTATATATTTTAGCACATTTTGTATTTTAGATAAAGAAAAAAGAATTAATATATAAAAGAAAAAGGAGCATAAACTCCTT
>JAZSIL010000066.1:0-7316 GCA_045533785.1 Bacilli bacterium | reverse complement strand
CTTCTTCACCACTAGCTGTTTTTACTTTAATTTCAATTGAACAAGCATTAATTTCATCGCTTACTTCAAGGTCATTTAAAAACCCAAGTTTTCTTAATTCTTTCATTGAAATTGTAGCAAGATCCATTAAAGTCATTGGACGTGTAGTTTCAATACCATATTACGCATGGCGAGATGCAATATAACTATCTACTTCACTTCTTAATATTTCTTTAAATTCTCCTTCTTCAATTTCTAAATCAGTGATAATTGTCGAAAATGTAGTATGACGACAATGATCTGACCAGTAAGTATCAAGAACTTTTAATTCTGTTAAAGTAGGATCACGATGCTCTTCATTTTTAAAGTAATCTTGAGTAACTAATAAATCATCATAGTTCATTGCCATTGAATTATCACTTAAATATTTGATTAATTCTTCTTTATTAAAATTAATAAATCCTTCAACAACAGGAACTTTATCAATTTCTACTTTAGCACTTGTTAAACATTTAGGCTTTTCAAGGCTAGCAAGACGCTGATCAACTGGGTTAATTAAATATTTTTTAACCTTTTCTACATCTTTACTAGATAAATCACCAACAAGTTCGATAATTTTAGCACATTTTACAATGACACTTTTTTCACCAGTTAAAAGTTGGAAACATTGTTCACAAGCATCTGCACGTTGGTCATATTGACCAGGAAGATATTCAATTCCAAAAACAAGTTCCATATTACTAAACTCATAGTTTTCAATGAAAACATTATCTACCATCGGTTCACTTAAGATAATAGAGATACCTTCGTTTAAATATGATTCATTAACTCCTTCAACATCATATCTATTAATAACTTTTACATTTTCTAGATTTGAAAGTTTTAATTGAGTTTGTAAATTATGAAGTAGTTTTTTAGCCTCTATCGCATATTCAATTCTTTTTTCAACATAAATGCGATGTACGTTATTCATAGTTCCTCCTATCTTAAGCCAATATCTTTACGGCAATATTTGCCATCAAAATCTATTTTTTCTATTGCGTTATAAATTTTATTTCTAACTTCTTCTAAACTATTACCTGTAGTACAAACATTTAAAACACGTCCACCATTAGTAACAATTTTAGAATCTACTTCTTTAGTTCCTGCATGGAATACAATGATATCACTATCTACATCGTCTAGTCCTATTATTTCTAATCCTTTAGGATAACTTCCAGGGTATCCTTTACTTGCAAGAACTACACATCCTGCAACTTCATCACTCCAAGAGATATTAATATCTTTTAAAGATTTAGTTGCAGTAGCATACATTATGTCATATATATCACTTTTTAGTCTTAGCATAATTACTTGTGTTTCAGGATCACCAAAACGAACATTAAATTCTAATACTTTTGCGTGACCTTCTTCAATCATTAATCCAATAAAGATAACACCTCTAAAATCTAGATTATCTTCTTTTAAACCTTTCATAAATGGATCAAGTATTTCAGTTTTTAATACATCATCCATATTACTTGGCATAAATGGATTCGGACTTATTGTACCCATTCCACCAGTATTAGGTCCTAGATTTCCATCAAAGATTTGCTTGTGATCTTTTGCAGTAACCATTGGAATGATTGTATCGCCATCTGTAAAACAAAGAAGCGAACATTCAAAACCTGTTAAAAATTCTTCTAAAACTACTGTTTTTCCAGCACCAGACAGTGCTCCATCAATTAAGAATTCTTTTAATGTTTTTAGAGCAGTTTTTTCATCTTCACAAATTACTACACCTTTACCAGCGGCAAGACCATCTGCTTTGATAACTACAGGATAAGAAAACTCTTTTAAAGATTTTACAGCATCTTCATAATTGTCAACATTTGCATAAGCTGCAGTTGGAATATTATGACGTTTCATAAAGTCTTTAGAAAAAGCCTTAGATCCTTCAAGTGTTGCAGCAGCTTTACATGGGCCAAATACTTTATGACCATTTGCTTCAAGTAAATCAGCTAAGCCCATACAAAGAGGAACTTCAGGTCCAACAATTGTTAAGTCAATGTTATATTCTTCAACAAATTTTAATATATATTCTAAGTCTTCTACACTTGCATTATGACAAGTGCCAAGTTTGCTAATCCCAGGATTACCAGGAATAGCATGAATTTCTGTTACTTTACTACTTTTTGATAATTGATAGCAAATAGCATGTTCTCTTCCACCACTACCAATAACTAGTACTTTCATATATATAACCTCTTAGTGTCTAAAATGACGATAACCACTAAATACCATAGGGATATTAAGTTCATTACAAAGATCAATTGAATCTTGGTCTTTGATACTTCCACCAGGTTGAATGATTGCAGCAATACCAGCATTAGCAGCTACTTGCACACAGTCATTAAATGGGAAGAATGCATCACTTGCAAGAACAGCTCCTTTAAAATCTTTATCAGGGTTGTTATGAATTGCGTTTTCAAGCGCCCATACACGTGAAGTTTGACCTCCACCTATTGCAAGTGTAACGCCATTTTTAACAATACAAATTGCATTTGATTTTACGTATTTAACAACTTTCATACCAAATTCCATATCAGAGATTTGTTCTTTAGTTGGTTCGCTGTTAGTTACAACTTTCATTTCATCAATCATCTTAGAATTGATTTGTTGAACAAGTACTTTACCTTCTAGATATTTAATATCATATTTAGCTTCACGTACATTTAAATTATGAAGTTTTAAAACACGTAAATTTTTTTTCTTCTTTAAAACTTGTAATGCTTCTTCATCGAAGTCAGGAGCTGCAACAATTTCTAAGAAAATTTTAGTCATTTCAAGAGCAGTTTCTTTATCAACTTTATAGTTTACTGCAACAATACCACCAAAGATTGATTGTGGATCTGCAAGATATGCTTTCATATATGATTCATATCCAGTAGCACCAACTGCAACACCACATGGAGTTGAGTGTTTAATAGCAGCTGTAACAGTCACATCTCCAAATTCTCTTACTAAAGCAACTGCACCATAAAGGTCATTTAAGTTATTAAATGAAATTTCTTTACCATTTAATTGGTCATAATCAAGAAGTGATTTTTCAACAAATGAATCTTGATATGTATTTGCAAGTTGTTGAGAATTTTCACCATAACGTAAATGTTCAACTTTCTTTAAAGAAACATTAAGTGTATCAGGGAATTCATCACCAACTACACCTGCAAAATAACGAGAAATAATAGAATCATAAGCAGCTGTTGCACTAAATGCTTTATAAGCTAGATTAAGTCTAAAGTTATAATCATCAGTACCATTTTCAATTGCCGAAAGTACAGCATCATAATCTGAAGGATTTGTAACAATTAATACATCTTTAAAGTTCTTAGCAGCACTTCTAATCATTGAAGGACCACCAATATCAATATTTTCAATCATTTCTGCCATCGGTTTACCAGCACGTAATGCTTTTTCAAATTCATATAAGTTTACACATACTAAATCAATAGGATGAATTCCGTATTCTTCAATTGTTTTTACATGACTTTCTAAATCTCTTCTATAAAGAAGTCCACCATGAACCATTGGATGAAGAGTCTTTACTCTACCATCTAACATTTCTGGAAATTTAGTTACTTCATCAATAGCGATTGCTTTAACGCCACAAGATGTAAGTTTATTTAAAGTACCACCAGTTGATACAATTTCAAATCCTAATTTTTCTAATCCTTGACAAAACTCAACGATACCTTCTTTATTAGTAACGCTTACTAATGCTCTTTTCATATTATTTCTACCCTTTCATTTACTACTTTTAATTTGTTATCACAGTATAATTTAACTGCTTCAACTAATATTTTATATTCTATATTTAACAAGATTTTTTCTTGAATTTCTTCTGGAGATGAACAATCAGATATATCTATACTTCTTTGTAAGATAATAGGTCCACCATCCACAACAGCCGAAACAAAATGAACTGTTGCGCCGCTTACTTTACATCCACGTTTAAAACATGCTTCATGAACATGAATTCCATAAAATCCTTCGCCACAAAATGAAGGAATAAGTGATGGATGAATATTAATTATTTTATTTTCATATTTACTAATTAGCTTTTCAGATACAATTGCTAAATATCCCGCAAGAATGATTAAATCAATTTGTTCTTCTTCAAGTCTTCTAATAATGATATCTTCATCTTTAATCCATTCTGCTTTAATACCAGCAAGACGAGCTCTTTCTAAGCCGTAAGCTTTTCTACGATTAGATACTACTAACTTAATACTACCATTAATTTGATTTTCTTTACATGCATCAATGATAGCTTGTAAGTTAGTACCACTACCTGATACAAATACCGCAATATTTACCATTTTAAGTCCACTTCACCTGAATCAGTTACTTTACCAATAACATAAGCAGGTTCATTAATTTCTTTTAATAAATTCATTACAGATTCTACATCTTTTTCTTCAACTGCTAAGATAAAGCCAATCCCCATATTAAATACATTATACATTTCTTTATCTGGGATGTTACCAGTTTCTTGAATAAGATCAAAGATTTTTGGTCTTGGGAACGATAAAACATTAATTTCTACACCTTGACCTTCTTTTAACATACGAGGAACATTTTCATAGAAACCTCCACCAGTGATATGACACATACCATTAATATTAGCACCACTATTTAATAAATGTTTAATAGTTTTTACATATATCTTAGTTGGAGTAAGTAATTCTTCACCAAGTGTTTTATTAAATTCAGGATAGAATTTATGAACATCAAGTTTAGCATCTTTTAATAATACTTTACGAACTAATGAGTATCCGTTTGAATGACAACCAGTTGAAGGTAGACCAATTAACACATTACCAACACTTATCTTCTGTCCGTCTAATAATTTAGATTTTTCAACTGCACCTACACAAAAACCGGCAATATCGTAATGATTAACATCATACATATCTGGCATTTCAGCAGTTTCACCACCAATTAATGCACATTCACTCATTACACAACCATCAGCAACACCTTTTACAAGTTGTTCAATTTTCTTAGGGAAATTCTTACCTACAGCTAAGTAATCAAGGAAGAATATTGGCATTGCACCTTGAACTAATACATCATTAACACACATTGCAACAGCATCAATACCAATTGTATCGTGTTTATCTACTTCAAATGCAATCATAAGTTTTGTACCAACACCATCAGTTCCAGAAACTAAAACAGGTTCTTTCATATTAAGTAAACTTAAATCAAACATCCCACCAAATGCTCCAATTGAATCAACAGCACCTAATACTTTAGTTCTTGCAACATGTGACTTAATAAGTCTAACTGATTCATATCCAGCTTCTAAATCTACACCAGCTTCACGGTATTTATTACTCATTTTTGTTCCTCCATTTTAATATTTATTGCTAACTTCTTCATTAGCAAGTAGATTTTCATTTGTCATTTTTTCTCTTAATTCAAGTAATTTTTCTTTTAATTCTAAATTCTTAACTGCGATAATTTGCAATGCTAAGTAAGCAGCATTTTTACTTCCATTAACAGCAACTGTTGCAACAGGAATACCAGTAGGCATTTGAACGATTGATAAAAGTGCATCCATTCCATCAAATACACTACCACTAATTGGCACTCCAATTACAGGAAGTACAGTTTGTGCTGCAACAACACCTGGAAGTGCAGCAGCCATCCCAGCCGCAGCAATAATTACTTCAGTACCATTGTTATTACATTCATTTACAAATTCACTTAACTTTTGATGTGCACGATGTGCAGATAAACATCTTACATCTGTTTTTACACCAAACTCCTTTAAAATTAAAATTGCGGGCTCAACTTTCACTAAATCACTTTTTGAACCCATTATTACTGCAACTCTCATTTGTACCTCCAAATTATATATATTTATAAAACGCTTTCACAACGTAAAAAGGGCATACTTCTAACTTGAGAAATATGCCCAGACGGTCGACACTTTTTAAGTTATACTCCCATATGGTATACTCCACTTTTCCGTCAGTTGTATAACTGTCTTTATTATACTATAAATATAAAATAATTGCAAGTTTTATAAATCTTATTTTTTTTTGTGATACAATATTTTCGTAATTTTTAAAAAATTAAAAGGGAGTAAAACAATGAATAAAATTTACGAAGGTAAAACTAAAGACGTTTATAGCTTAGAAAATGGTAACGTTCTATTAAAATTTAAAGACGATTGTACAGGTAAAGATGGTGTATTTGACCCAGGTGAAAATACTGTTGGTTTAACAATTGATGGTATTGGTAAAGAAAACTTAAAAGTATCAATTTACTATTTTGAACTTTTAAAACAAGCTGGAATCAAAACTCACTATGTAAATGCTAATATTGATGATGCAACAATGGAAGTGTTACCTGGTAAAGTATTTGGACATGGTCTAGAAGTTATTTGTAGACTTGTTGCAACAGGTAGTTTTATTCGTCGTTATGGAGAATATATTAAAGATGGAACACCACTTGAAGGTGGATACGTTGAATGTACTTTCAAAAACGATGAAAAAGGTGACCCACTAGTAACAAAAGAAGGACTTGTTGCACTTGGTGTTATGAGCGGTGAACTATTTGATTCAATGAAAGAACAAACACTAAAAATCACAAATATTATCGCTGATGATTTAAAGAAAATTGGTCTTGAACTTTGGGATATCAAATTTGAATTTGGTTACAATAATGGTGAAGTAATCCTAATCGATGAAATCGCATCAGGTAATATGCGTGTTTATAAAGATGGTAAGATTGTAGATCCAATCACTTTAACTAAGTTAATTTTAAATAGATAATTTATATATATTAAAACATAAAAATGCTGTATATCAAAATACAGCATTTTTTTATACAGCAACTACATTAGAATTCACCCATTCATCATATTTTAGTTGTAATAATAAAAAGTCACAACAAGAATAATTTAAAATGTGTTTTTTATTACAACCTATCTTATAGATACTCAAAGCTTTTTGAATTATTTTATTTTCGTTTTTTTGACAAAAATTTAACTCTTTTACTAATAAATCTACATATGTAGGGTCTACTTGTTTTATTCTTGCAAAATCTTTAATTTTTATTAAATTAGGCGGTACAGGAAACATAAAACAAAATTTAATTGACGCTATAACTCTTCCATTATCATCTTCAATAAGTATACTAGTTTTATGTTTACTAATGTTAGATGATATTGGAACAAAATAATCATACTTATCTATTTTTAAAACAACACCACATACAAATTTATTATAAGTATTATATTTAATTTGTGGTACTCTGTAATCAAAGTTTCTTAAATAATTTAC
>JAZSIL010000103.1:0-3149 GCA_045533785.1 Bacilli bacterium | reverse complement strand
AAACCAAAATATTGTAAGAAAAAGCTGATAACAAAAAAGCCAAATAATAAATACTCTTAATCTTGCAAATGAAGATCTTAGATTTCTAATTAGATTAATTAGTTTTGTTTTAATAATATCACCATTAAATTATATGTAAGTTTTAACTTTAAAAGCACTTTTTAAGTAAAAAAAGATATAGTTTAGTAAAATATTACAAGATGGAGGAAAATATATGAAAGAATTCGATTTTATAACTAAAGAAAAAGCTTTAGAAATTCTTAATATTGCACTTTCTACTGGAGGCGATTTTGCTGAAGTGTTTATGGAAAATGGGACAAGCGAAGCATTTGAAATGACACTTGGCAAAGTTTCTCAAGTAAGTTATCGTAATGTTAGCGGTGCTGCTATTAGAATTATTAAAGATGGTACAGAAGTAAATACTTCTATTACTGATTATTCTTTTGAAAACTTAAAAAAGGCTGCTAAGGTTTTAGCAACAAGTTTTGTTGGTGAAAAGCAAACTGATGTTTGTGAATTTAAAGAAAAAGAAGTAGAATTAATTTGTAATCCTACACGTGTTTCAAGTGCTGATGCAAATGAAGAAATTGCTTTATTAACTAAAGCTTCTAATGCTGCAATGGCAGCTCACGAAGAAATTAAACAAGTAATTTGCGGCTTAACTAGAAAATTACAAAACATTTTTGTTTTTGCAAGTGATGGTACTTATCAAAAAGATAGTCGTTGCAATATGAGACTTTCTGTTAACTGTATTGCAAGTGATGGCGTTAGTATGCATTCAATAGGTAAAACAAGTGGTAAAGCAATTGGTCTTGAACAATATGATACTGTTGATGTAGAAGAATTTGCAAAAGGCGTTGCTTTAGATGCTGTTGAAATGTTACATGCTGATCCAATGGTTGGTGGTGAGATGCCAGTTGTAATTCATAATGGTTTTGGTGGTGTAATTTTACATGAGGCTTGTGTTCATGGGCTAGAAGCAACAAGTGTCGCTAAGGGAATGAGTGTATTCTGTGGTAAACTAGGCGAAAAAATTGCTAGTGATATCGTTAATGCTGTTGATGATGGTACAAACCTTAATGCTTGGGGTTCAATTAATGTTGATGATGAAGGAACACCATCAAATTGTAATGTGTTAATTGAAAACGGTATTTTAAAATCTTATCTTGTTGATAAACGTAATTCAAAAATTATGAATCACAAAATTACAGGTAATAGTAGAAGAGAATCTTATAAGTTCCAAACTACTTCAAGAATGACTAATACTTACTTCTTAAATGGTAAATCTACATTTGAAGAAATTATTGCTAACACAAAATATGGTCTTTTCGCAAAAGAAATGGGTGGAGGAAGTGTAAATCCTGCTACTGGTGAATTTAACTTTGCAGTTAATGTTGGTTATTTAATTGAAGATGGTAAAATTACTAAACCTGTTAAAGGTGCAACACTTGTTGGATCTGGTCGTGATGTACTTCTTAGAATTGACATGATTGGTGACAATTTATCTTGTGGTCATGGTATGTGTGGTTCAATGAGTGGTAGTATTCCAACAAACGTAGGTCAACCTACAATTAGAGTTTCATCTATGACTGTAGGTGGAAGTGGAAAAGGAGGTAACAAATAATGACATATCAAGAAATTATTAATTTAGGACTTAAAAAAGGTATCTCTGAAATTGAACTTTACGCAAAAACTACTACTGATAAAACTTTAAAAGTATTTAATGGAAATTTAGAATCTTACAATGCAAAAGAACTTTATTCACTTAGTATTAGAGGTTTATATAATTCTAAAATGGGATATGCTTCTTGTGAATCATTGGATGAAGCTGTAATTAACGAAGCGCTTGATAAATTAATTACTTCATGTGGCCTTATTACTAGTACTGAAATTGAAGAAATTTTTGGTGAAATTGTTGAATATGAAAAACTAGAAGAAGTAGTAAGCGATGTTGATGACTATCCATTATCTGAAAAAATTGATCTATTAAAGGCACTTGAAAAAGAAACTTTAGAAGCCGATGAAAGAATTAAACAAATTGGATATTGTCAATATGTTGAAACATTTGGTAAAGTTGAAATTATCAACTCTAAAGGAATCAATCTTGTAAGAAATTATTCTTATTTAGTAGTTGTTCTTGGTGCACTTGGTATGCAAGATGGTCAAACTAATGTTGGTTATGTACATCAAATTGAAACAAGTTTTAAGAATATTAATAAAGAAAAACTTATTAAAGAAGTTGTTGAAAAAACTGTTTCAGGTCTTGGTGCTGGAAGTGTTAAAACTGGTGAATATCCAGTTATCTTAGATCAAGAAGTTGCTAGTGATTTAGTTCAAGCATTTGCATCACTATTCTCAGGTTATGCTGCTATGAAGAATATGACAATGCTAAATGGTAAAAAAGGTGAAAAAGTTTTTGGTGAAAATATTACTTTAGTTGATGATCCTTTCTGTGAATCTTCACTTATTAAAGTAGCATTTGATGATGAAGCTGTACCATGTAAAAAACGTAATGTTGTTGAAAATGGTGTTTTTACAGGATTTTATCATTCTTTAAAAACTGCAAAATTCTTTAATGAAACTCCTACTGGTAACGGATTTAGAAATGGTAATCAAGTAATACCAAGTCCTACTAACCTTTATATGTTACCAGGTGAATATTCTAAGGAAGCATTATATGAAGGAATTGAAGAAGGTATTTTAGTTACAGATGTTGCAGGTCTTCATGCAGGGCTTAATGTTGTAGCTGGTACATTTAATCTTCAATCAAGTGGTTATATGATTAGAAATGGTAAAAAGGCTGAACCAATTACTCTATTTGTTGTATCAGGTAATTTCTTTGATATGTTAAATAACGTTGAAAAGATTGGTAATGATTTACCAGAAAAAATTAATGATATTGCAATTCCTTCATTACTTGTTAAAGGATTAATGATTTCAGGAAAATAATTTTTATAAAAGAAGTAAAGAAGCTATTTTAATAATAGCTTCTTTTGTTTTATAAGATATTTTTTAAGTAATTTAATACTATTTTTATACAAAATATGTTATAATAAATGATGAATTAAGGAGATGTAATATTATGAAAGCAAGTAGAATGTTAATCGCAACATTAAAAGAAGCTCCACAAGAAGCAATTATTTCTAGTC
>JAZSIL010000301.1:0-3359 GCA_045533785.1 Bacilli bacterium | reverse complement strand
AATTTATATAATTTAATTAATTTTCCTACTTATAGTTTAAATTCTGCTACTTTAATGAGCGAGATAGATGTAGCTAAATTTAAGAATAAATTAATAAGAGAAGAATATGATATTAAAAATTCTTTCTTCTTTGAGAATTTTTATATAGATGAGAGATATGAATTAAATGATGGAGATAGCTGTGCAATAGTAGCAACTAGTTTGTTATTATCATATTATGATGTATTTTATAATGATAATATTATAGATGATTATGTTAATTATGAGAACACACCAACTGTAACTAGTAATAATGTTGCACAAAATATTTTTATTGATTGTGAACCGAATCTTAACTCACAAGATATTTCTAAATATACTGATAGATTTTATATTGATACATGGAATCAGCATAAATATATAAAGACTGGTCAATGTGAATTTGATGGATGTCTTCCTCCGTTTGCAGGAGTTAATTTTGCAGGCCCTACAATAAAATTTCATGATTATTTACTTGAAATTGCACGAAATTTTAATTATGTAACTAGTAAAAATGATGATAGCATGACAATTTTAAATGTGAGAAATTTAATTAATAAATATTTAGAAACGGAAGGAATAAATGGCTTAAATACTCATGTAAATTTTGATGATTCTAACATCATTGAATGTTTAAAAAATGATATACCTGTTATTATTGGGATGTCTGGATGTGATTATTTTTGTGAAGCAGAACATCATAATAATTCCTCTAATTTAGAATTAATAGGAAAAAAATATTTATTAGGGTTTAATCATGCAGTCGTTGTATATGGATACCAAAAAACATCTATTGGTACTTTTTATCATGTTAATATGGGGTGGGGTAGAAAGTTTGAAAGTTTTAATAATTTTCAAGGCTATGCAAGGTATAATGATGTATATTTAAACGCCAATTTAATGGGGTTTCATACATATATTGATGCAAGTAATTTAGAACATGTTTGTAGTAATCAATATCAATTATATGATAAAAATCTTGATTTAGTAGTTTCAATTTGTCCTTGTCAAACACTAGGTGATAATATTAACTTTATTCAATATGATGATTATTTTGATTATGTTGATATTAATAATGACGAGACCTATGATATACAGTTTTCACATATGTATGATAATTATGAATTATGCAATGAACAATATCATATAGCTAAATGTAGGTTGTATGATGAATGTGGAAAAAGTGTTTTAATTGAACATGATTTTTCTTTAATTGGCAAAAGTAATGATCATTCTCATTATATAAAATGTAGTGAATGTGGATATACAAAATATGAATTACATTTGTATTCTGATGAAGAACCTGATGATAGTGAAACACATTCACAGTATTGCAGTTTTTGTTTAGATTATTATTATACAGAAGAACATGGTTTTATATATAATGGGGATGATAGTTCGCATATTGGAATTTGTGCGGATTGTCAATACGAACAAAATATAGATACCCATGAAATTCAATTATCTGATTATTCAGAAAGCTATCATAGGTTTAACTGTTCATGTGGATATGAAAGATATGAAGAACATATATATAATGAAGAATTAGTTTGTACAATATGTAATCATGAACACAGTTCACATGCATATAATTATTCACAATATTCTTCAACAAAACATTTAAAATCATGTCCATGTGGAGAAGAAGTATATGAAGTTCACTCATATGTTTCAGATGGGATAATTACAAGGTGTAGGCACTGTGGTTATCGAACTAATGGAAATGTAGCGATAAATAAAAGTCCTGTTAATAATGAACTTTTATTTATAAATAATTCAAATTATTATATGGAGGTCAATCGTGATGAAGAGTAAATTTTTGTTTCTATTAATAATTTTATTATCAGGTTTGATTTGTAGTTGTCAAACTGTGTGTGTTCCTAAAAATTTAGGTCCTTACGGAAGAACTTTAGAAGAACTACTTGAACAATTTAAAAAAAATAGAGATGAAGTGTTTTCTCTGCCAGATGTTGGATATGAATTAAAAGATTTTTATGCTGCGTATTATATGCCTGATTTTGATAAAATTTCAAAATATGATGTAATCATAAAAGAAACTACCGTGGAGTCGCCAAGTGTTGATTATATGTATGATATGGGATTAAGTCTTACAAAGGATGAAGTTTCATACGATAGATTTACTAATAAATATGTTGATGATTACTATTTACTAGGAATATTGGGTGTTACATATAAGTTTAATGCATATGATTCATTTGGAAATGAGTATTTAGTAAGTGTTGGACATGTATATGATAATTGTTATACAAGTATTAATATAGATAAAAACTCTTTTATACATGAAAGAGAAATTTATGCAACTGCTAACGAGCAAAATATTTTATTAAATTTAGAGTTTCTAATTAATTATGGTGAATCTGATGAAAAATTTAATAAAATAGAAATTTGTGACAGTTATTATTATATAACAGAAAAAAATAAAAAAATTTGGGTATCTAATACATCTGTCGTAATTAAGCCTGTTTATAACGCAACATATATCAGTGAAGAAGATGTACTGGACTTTAAATATAAGGATTTAATATATTTATTTTCGAATGAATATGAAAAATCATCTAAGTATGAACCGATGGAGTTAAAACTTCAAGATTTTTATAGTGAAATAATATTAGGATTTGATAAAAAAGTAATATATGTAGAAAAATAAAATATCCAGAAGAAAATTCTTCTGGATATTTGTGTTATTTAACTGAGTCTAATGCTTCTAAAATAGCTTTTGATAATTGGTCAGCACAACTTGTTTGACGTGGACCACATTTGTTACCATTAAGAATATTAGCTATTTCAAGTGCGTTTTTTCCTTCAACTAGTTTTGAGATTGCTCTTAAGTTTCCTGAACATCCTCCTAAGAAACCAAGATTATGAATGTTGTTGTTTTCATCTAAATCAAAACTAATCATTCTTGCGCAAACTCCACTTGTTGTATATTCGACATGTCTTAAATTTTCTTGCATGTTAATCCTCCTAATCTTTTAGCATAATGATTATACTAAATATTTGGATTTATTTCAAAACTATTGCAATAAAAAAAGCTCTTATAAAAGAGCTTTTTTCTATAATTTAGTTTATTTACCAGCCATATTACTTTGAGCCATAGAAACTAAACGACGAGTGATTTCACCACCAACGCTACCGTTTTGGCGTGCTGTAGCATCTGGACCAAGGTTTACACCAAGTTCATTTGCGATTTCATACTTCATGTTATTTAAAGCATTTTCAGCACCAGGTACAACTAATTTTTGTTTTCCTGAATAAGATGAGTTCATTGTTTTCACCTCCTGTAAAAATAGTATGTGTAGATTTTTGTAAATTAATCTAAT
>JAZSIL010000140.1:0-2257 GCA_045533785.1 Bacilli bacterium | reverse complement strand
GTAAATTTAAAATAGGTTCTTTAATTTCATTAATTTTTTCCATTGAAATTGGATATAATACTGTTTCTTCTTCTTCATATTCTTCAGAATACTCATATTTTACTAAAGCAACAATCTTAACCCATGTTTTACTCTTAACTTTAAAATTATTATTAATTACACATAAATGTCCATAAAACTGCATGTCTTTATCGCAGCAAGTAAGAGCATATCTTCCAACAACACAAGTTCCTTTTGGAAGTTTTCTACTTCTTAAAACTAAAGCATTAAATTCAACTGTTTTACCTTCATATCGTTCTTTATGATCAAAAGTATCAATATACCATCTTGCATAATGTTCATCTTCAATTCTAATTACTTCTTGATCAATATCATATGGAAGTGGAGTTTCAAACGCTTCTTGAACTTCACCTCTAGAATTCATTGCAATCCATTGAGCATTACCATTAATTAATTTTAAAGATGTTTGATATTGTGCTAAATCTTCCGGATTATCGCAACGATTAATTACAACTAAATCTGAAAATCTTAAATTGTCAACAAACATTTGACGCATATTGTTATAGTAAACACCAAAAGTAGTAAAGTCAATAAACGAAACAATTTGCGCAACTTGAAATGTTGAAGGAAATTTTAATTTCGATTGATCCCACATGATATTTGATTCAATAACAATACGATCAGGATGATAATTTTCTGTTAATTCATATAATTTTTCAACACTAAATGCTTCTTCCTCATCAAAAGTTTCAACATGTACATTAAATTCAGCAAGTTCAGCCTTATCATACTCTACTTCTCCTTCTTCACATACTAAAAGTAAAGTATTTCCTTGTTTATAAAACCCATCGTTTTTTAATGTATCAATTATGAATGTAGTTTTTCCTGAGTCTAAGAAACCATTGATAATAAAAACTGGAAACGCCATTTAACTATTAACCTCTTTTAGAAAATAATTCTTCAATTTTATGTTCATCAATTTTTGAACCGATAACACAAATACGTCCTGTATAATCAGGTGAACCAAGTCTAATCTCATATTCACCAGAAACATAATCAAAATAATACCATGATTCGTTATCACTAGCAGCTAGAATACCTTTAGCACGAATAATAATACCTAAATCTTCACTATTTGCAAGTGTATTTAAGAACTTTTCAAGTTCTGCTTTACTAATTGGAAGTGGAGTTTCAATTCCCCAACTTGTGAATACTTCATCAGCATGATGATGGTGATGGTGATGCTCATGACAACAACAATCGTGATCATGTTCGTGATGCTCATGATGTTCATGACAGCAACAATCGTGATCATGTTCGTGATGCTCATGGTGTTCATGACAGCAACAATCGTGATCATGTTCGTGATGCTCATGATGTTCATGACAGCAACAATCGTGATCATGTTCGTGATGTTCATGGTGTTCATGACAGCAACAATCGTGATCGTGTTCGTGATGTTCATGGTGTTCATGACAGCAACATTCATGATTATGTTCTTGTTCTATTTGTTTAATTAATTCATCTTTTAGAGAAGCTTTTTCTTCTAAAATTGATAATAATTTTTCTCCTGATAATGAATCAATTGGAGTTGTAATGATATTTGCATGTGAATTTTTATCTTTAATTAAATTCACAACTTCTAATAACTTTTCATCACTTAACTTATCAATTTTATTAACAATAATAGTATCTGCAGCATCTACTTGATTAATAAAAAACTCACCAAAGTTTTTTAAATACACTTTTGCTTTAGATCCATCTACAACTGTCGCTAAAATGTTTAGTTTAACATCTGCTTCAATTTCTTTAATTGCATTAATGATATCAGATAATTTTCCTACACCACTTGGTTCAACAATAATACGTTCAGGATTAAATTTTTCAATAATTTCTTTAATTGAACTTGCAAAGTCACCAACTAAAGAACAACAAATACATCCTGAATTAATTTCTTTGATTTCAATACCAGATTCTTTTAAAAACCCACCATCGATTCCAATTTCACCAAATTCATTTTCAATTAATACAATTTTTTCACCATTGAATCCAGATTCAAATAGTTTTTTAATTAAAGTAGTTTTTCCAGCCCCTAAAAAACCAGATATAACATCAATTTTTATCATATCGTTTCACCTCTAATTTCTATTATATCATAAAGTTAAAAAAAATTAAAGTAAATACTTTAATTTTTTTCTAACAATAATTTATTAATAAATTTATTATCAAGTATATCTTCTATATTAACAGAATTATC
>JAZSIL010000131.1:0-7364 GCA_045533785.1 Bacilli bacterium | reverse complement strand
GTAGTTTTATATTTAAATTATATGAAAAGAAATAGTAAATAAGAATAGTACATTTAGGGAGCCTTAGATAGTGAAACAAGGTATGATATTATCTTATTGAATGGATCTTGGATAAGATATGAGGAAATGCATATCCGTTAGATAAGCGTTAATTTCAAATAATGAGGAAAGATTTAATCTTTTAAATTTAGGTGGTACCACGGCTAGTTCGTCCTAATACATGTGTATTGGATATGGACTAGTATTTTTTATTTCAAGGAGGAAAAATTATGAAAACTATTGTATCAGGTGTTCAACCATCCGGAACACTAACTATTGGTAACTATTTAGGCGCAATTAAAAACTTTGTTGATTTACAAAACAATGGTGAAGAAAAAGAATTATTCGTGTTTATTGCAGATTTACACGCAATAACAGTTCCACAAGACCCTGCAAAACTACGTCAGAGCATTAAAGGGCTTGCAGCACTTTACATCGCATGTGGACTAGATCCAAATGTTACAACTCTTTTTATTCAATCTGAAGTAACAGCTCATGCAGAAATGGCATATCTTCTTCAAACAATCACATATATTGGTGAACTTGAAAGAATGACTCAATTTAAAGATAAGAAACAAAAACAAGTAGAAGGTGTTTCAACAGCTCTTCTTACATATCCTGTACTTATGGCCGGTGATATCCTACTTTATAACGCAGACTGTGTACCTGTAGGTGCTGACCAAAAACAACATCTAGAACTTACTAGAAATCTTGCTATTAGATTTAATTCTAAATATAGTGACACTTTTAAAGTACCTGAACCACTTATTCAAAAAACAGGTGCCAAAATTATGTCACTTCAAGAACCTACAAAGAAAATGAGCAAATCTGACATTCTCGATAAAGCTTCTATCTTTATTCTAGATGAACCTAACATCATTAGAAAGAAAATAGCTAGTGCAGTAACAGACTGTGATGGTATCATTAAATACGATCCAGAAAATAAACCTGGCATTAGTAATTTACTAACTATTTATTCTTGTTGTAAAAATATTTCAATTGAAGATGCTGTTAAAGAAGTAGAAAACTTAAACTATGGTGAATTTAAAAAACTTGTTGGTGATGCTGTAGTTGAAGTTCTTCTTCCAATTCAAATTAGATATAAAGAAATTATTACAGATAATAAATATTTAGATGAAGTTCTTGATAAAGGTGCAGAAAAAGCAAGTTATTTTGCTAATAAAATGGTTACAAAAGTTAAAAGAAAAATTGGTGTTGGTAGAAAAAAATAATTGTATAGAGAGAGTCTCTCTATACAATTTTTTATTTATTTAAAAAATCTAAAATGATACCTTGAATTTGTCTTCTAATCGGAACACTATTATAACCATGCCCCGCACCAGGAATTAATACATATTCACAGTTTTGATAATATTCAGTATATTTTTTACTTACTTCTGGTCTAACAGAAACATCTTCTTCTCCTTGAACAATTAAGACAGGTTTTGTAAAGTTTTCAAGTCCTTCATAAAACTCTACACCCATTAAGCTATCAAGGAAATCTTTACTAACATAAAAGCCACCTAAATCAATACAATTATTTTCAGCAATTTGTCTTGTTTTAAAAGTTGTAGTTAAAATATTTAACATACATCCAGCAGGTGAAATTAAAACTAGTTTTTCAATACAATCAGCTTTTTCAATACTCATTCTTGCAGAAACAGCTCCGCCCATTGAGAAACCACATAAAATAATTTTTTTACCACCATTAAGTCTTACACCTTCATCAATAGCAGCTTTAGCATCATTTCTTGCAGTAGTAAAAGTTTGATTATGGAATTCACCATCAGAATCACCACTACCATAATAATCATATCTTAGTGTTGCAATACCATTTTCAACAAAGCGAGCAGAAAGTTGTTTAAACAAGAAACTTGTTTCATTTTTATGACCAGTGTATCCATGTAAAAATACTGCAACTGTTTTGTACTCACCATTATCTGGAGTAGAGAATAAACCTCTAATAATATATCCATTTACATTCAATTCATTATAACTAATTTTCATTATTTAGTCTCCTTATACTTTTTAATCGCTTTACGAATATTTCCATGTTCTTCAAGCAAATATTTATCTATTATTTCCATATTTTCCTCACCAGTAAAAGATGAAAAAATAACTTTTTTAACTGTTTTAAATTTTTCTAATAGTGCTTGTGCTTCAAGAGTAGTACATTCTAAAATTGTACAAATAATACTCAAACTTCTTGAAACTAGCTTTTCATTAGTAGCTTTAACATCAATCATAAGGTTCTCATATACCTTACCCATTTTAACCATCGAAGCAGTTGAAATCATATTACAAATCATTTTTTGTGCTGTGCCTGATTTCATTCTAGTAGATCCTGTAATAGGTTCTGGACCAGTTACAGCAACAATAGGAAATTTTGCGATACCTTCAATTACTGATAAAGCACTAGTAGTAATACAAGAAGTAACAGCACCTACTTCATTTGCATAGTTTAATCCGCCAATTACATAAGGTGTTCTACCACTTGCAGCAATGCCTATTACAACATCTTTATTAGTTAAATTAATGTTTTCTAAATCAATTTTACCTTGTGTTAAAGAATCTTCAGCGCCTTCAACAGCTTTAATAAAAGCTTTTTCACCACCTGCCATTAAACACATTACCATATTGTAATCAACCCCATATGTTGGAGGACATTCAACAGCATCTAAAATACCAATTCTACCACTTGTTCCTGCCCCCATATAAATAAGTCTTCCACCATTTATAAAAGCATCGTAAACTTTATCAACAACAACCGCTATACTAGGTAATGCTTTTTCTACTGCATATGCAATCGTCTTATCTTCATTATTAATTTTCTTTAATATATCAATTGTAGAAACAATATCAATGTCAAGTGTGTTTTGATTTCTAGATTCTGTGGAAATCTTTTTTAAATCAACAGCCATTAAATTTCACCTCTTATAATCGGATTAGTAATATTACCTAAAACACATGATTTAGTTGCTCCAGTAACATTAGGAACATTTGTAGGAACACCTTGTAAAGTATAATATCCTAAAATTGCAAAGCTTAATGCTTCTAATGCTTCATAATTCTTTTCTTTTTCTACAACGCATGGAAGTCTTTGCGATAAACGTTCCATAATAAATTCATTAAAGACACCACCACCTGAAACAATCACACGATCAATAGATGGTAAAAATTGTTCGTAAGAAAAAATAATACAATCAGCAGTGTAAGCAGCAAGAGTTGTTATAACATCACTATCACTACCGCCTAAGCCTCTTATTTTAATAATAATTTCTGATAAATAAGCATCACTATACTTTTCACGACCTGTACTTTTAGGTGCTTTTTGATATAAATATGGATCATCCATTAATTCTTGTAACACTTCATCAATAACTCGACCACGTTTAGCAATCTTCCCACAATCGTCAAAATCTTTTCTAAATAGTCTTCTCATTGCAGCATCAATTAAAATATTCCCAGGACCTGTATCAAAAGCAATAACATCTTTTAACTCAGAGTTTTTGCCAAGATATGTAACATTCGAAATACCACCAATATTTTGAAGTGCAATATTCTCTTTTTTACTTGAATATAAAACATAATTTGCAAATGGAACAAGTGGAGCACCACCACCACCACAAGCCATATCCATTGTCCTAAAGTTACTTATTACTTTAACATTAAAAGCAGCAGCTAAAACACTAGGATCTCCAAGTTGCAAAGTAGATGATTCATAGTTATCTTTACTATCAGGGTTATGCCAAACAGTTTGACCGTGCATAGCAATAAACTCGATATCTTTTACATTAACCTTTGCATCTTTTAATAATTTTTTTACACCTTTAACATAAGCTTTAGCTATTTCAACATTCAAACTACAAATCGTTTGAATATTGCAAGGTTTATTTAACGAAATATCTAATATTTTATTCTTTAATTCTTTATCATATGGTACAAAAGTAAAATGTACTATACTAAATTTATTCTTTTTACTTTTTTTAATATCAACTAAACAAGCATCTACACCATCTAGAGATGTACCACTCATTATACCTATTGCTAGCACTTCTTTCACCCCTTCTTCTTTTTATTTTATAAATTTAAATTTATTACCTTGTTTTATTTTATTAATAATAATATCTGTTGTATTAATTTTACCAATTATATTGACTCTTTCATCGCTTGGTAAATCTTTCAACACAATATTGATTTCACCCGCATATCGCAAAAATTTTGAGTTATCAACTGTAACATCATATTTTTTACGGTCTAAACAATTAAAGACGCTAATTTCTTCACTACTTCTAAGTGAAGAAACTCTTAAAATATAATTATTTAAATCAGGTCTTATTCTGAATGTTTTATCTAAAACATAATCATATTCATCACTATATAATGAAAGTTTAATTAAAACTTCGTCAGTATTATGCATAATTAATGTTTTTATTTCATCACTACTTGCGTATGCATCACCAAAATAAATTCCATTAATACCACAAGCTTTTAACTCTTCTATAGCATTATCTAATAGCATTTTACGATGTGATTCTACTGTAGGAAGTCCTTCATACATTGGAGGTCTAAATCCAATATGTGATGGAATAAATGCTCCTACAAAAATTCCCACTTCGTTACAAATTTTAGTTTTACTATATACATCTTCTATATCATGTCCTGAATATAGTTTAGGATAAAAATTAAAAGTAAACCTCGTACGAGAAGTATTAATACCATTATCAATTAGACTCTTAATATGTTCATATGATAATGTTGATGCATTAAGTTCAACTAAATATGGAGCATTATGACTAAGTTCAATAATTTCTTCATCACTAAAACCATAATCAAGACGAAGTGCAAATAAACCTTCTAAATTACTATATTTATCAACGATACGCTTTGAAACATCAAGACTAAGTTTAAGTCCTAGTTTGTTACATTCATCAATAATACTCTGTAATTCTTCTTGTGAAGTTTTAGCTTCATTAATATGCGCCGAACTAAAAACATGCGTACATCCTAAGTCTTTAGCAAGACGCAAATATTTGATATTTTCTTCTTTTGAATAATCATCTAGTCCCGCATAAACACTTATACCTGTATCAAACATATTTTTTACTCCTTATTTATATAGTAAATATTTTTCTCTTGTCTTGATAAAATCGTTAGTAGCGTTTTCTAATAACTTAAATTGTTCATCTAACGAAACACTATTCTCAATTATAGTATCATGTCCTGCTTCAAAATGAAATAATGTAGGACGACCTTCAACATACGGTTTGTTAATTTTAAAATGTTCGCTATAAGTTGTTCTAATATGATAAAGCATAGTCCAACTTGTTTTTAAAGCACTAAACTTTTTACGATCAGTAATATGTAAGAATACACCGCCACACATTTCATCTTTATATTTTGAGAAAGTTGGTGTAAACCATTGAGGTCTAAATACAACACCTTCTAAATGATAACTATTAAGCTCTTTAGCAAGTGTTTCAGCTTTCATCCAAGGAGCACCAACAAGTTCAAAAGGTGTAGTTGTTCCACGACCTTCTGCAACATTGGTTCCTTCAAAAATACAAGTAGCATTATAAACATAACATGTATTAATAGTTGGAATATTAGGTGTTGGAATAATCCATGGTAACTTTGTATCTTCAAAATCCATCCATCTTTCATACCCGATCATTGGAATAACATGAAGTTTACAATTAATTCCAAATTCAGTATTAAAAAGTAATGCAAGTTCGCCAATTGTTAAACCATGACGTTGTGGAATATCATAATATCCAACAAAAGAACGATATTTTTCAACATCTAAATGGTTTCCTTCTACAACTTCACAGTTAATTGGATTTGGTCTATCAAATACAACAAACTCTTTATCATGTTCAGCACATGCCATCATCGCATAAGCCATTGTATAAATGAATGTATAATATCTAGATCCATTATCTTGAATATCTATAGAAAGAATATCAACATTGTCAAGAACTTCTTTACTTGGCTTTTTATTTTTCCCATATAAACTATAAACTGTAATACCAGTTTCATCATCAACATATGTATCAAGTTGTACACCTGCTTGAAGGCTTGCACGAACACCATGTTCAGGAGAGAATAATCCAACTAAATTAGTCTTTCTTCTTAATACATCAATACTAGATTCAAAATTACTAGTAATACCAGTAGGATTTGTTATTAGTCCTACTCTTTTATTTTCAAATAACTCTTTATAATTATCAATATTTTCAATTCCTAAAATAACTTTACTCATCACTTTCTTCCTCCTCATCTACTTGATGCATTATTTTTTCAAAATCAATTTGACTAAACTTATAATAAATTGGCGCAGTAACTTTTACTTGTAAAAATACTGGTAAACTAATACCAACCAAAAGCCAAACAGCTAAAAATCTTGGATCAATCATACAATATATAAAAGAGCCAATAATTAATACTTGTAAAACAAACAAAATAAGTGTTGTAAGAAAATATCTAATTGATACATAAAAGCCTGTGCGATATGTTTCACCAACTGTTAAAGATTCAAGTGTTACCACTAATAAAGGTAAATGTACAGATAAAATTGTAATAACTATAAACGCAACAATACTTACAATAAATCCAGTATTTACAAATAAAAGTGTCCAATCAAAATCTTTTACATCTTCTACTACTGAAGTTGCATAAAAATAGAAGGCATATATATCAAGAAAATATATTATAAATAAAATAAGTCCTACAAAAAAAGATTTTTTAAAATAATGAAGAAAATTTTTAAAAAATTGTTTAAAAACATTCATTTGATTTCCTTGTTTAAGTGTTGCAGTAGTCGCAACAAAAGCAGGAAACATTCCAATTAATGTAGCACTCAAAATAATTGTAATTACATTTAAAACTAATAAACGATATACTTGATCAAAGAATCGATAAGATTTTGAATTTAGTTTTTGATCATAATCTAAATTTGCCATTTACTTCTCCTATTTTAATAGTCCAATTCATCTTATAAATTATAATTTCTATTAATATATTTATTATATCATATTTATATATATTTTACTTTACTTTTACTAAAGAAAAAAATCACGGGTAAACTAACCCGTGATTTAAATCAACTTTTATAAATACTTTCTAGTACATCTTGATAAGGATTTACATATTCACTTAAGAATTCTTTTGGTGTTTTATCACTATACATTATTTGTGCACAGGAAATCCACCAACTTTGTGGTCTAAAAGAATGACCAATTGAATAATCAATACTTTCAATTGCTTCAAAATAAACCTTAGCTCCATTTAAGTCGGAGGCCAAGCGGTCTTAGGAAGACAACCAC
>JAZSIL010000184.1:0-2465 GCA_045533785.1 Bacilli bacterium | reverse complement strand
ATAAAATATATAAAATTATTATAAGATTTTTCATTTATAACTCCTATTTTTTTATTTTAAATATATTATATCAAATATTTAAATATTTCACAACGATTTTAAACACAAAAGAAAGAAATAATATTTTAAAATTAATATATTATAAAAATTTTTTTAAAAGCAAAAAAAATAACACAATTATTTTATATAAATTTAAAAAAATATTAGAATGTCTAGTAAACAATAAATAACTTAGTTTTTAATAATTCACCTATAAACACACTTTATTCTAATAGTTCAATTAATTTTTCATATACAAATAATGTACTTTCTAAACGGACCATACTTCTTCCTAAATCACCAAAGTATTTTGTATATGTCCATACTTGTCCATCAATATAAAAACCAAAGCATACCATACCAAGTGGTTTTTTTAAAGTTGCACCAGTAGGTCCTGCAATTCCTGATATTCCCACTCCTACATTTGCATTATTTAATAGTGAAACTCCTTTTGCCATTTGTCCTGCTACTTCTTCACTAACAACACCAAACAATTCAATAGTTTCAGGATTAACACCTAAATATTTGATTTTAGCTTCATTGGCATATGTAACAATTGATGCATCTAAAACTTTTGATGCACTGGCAACATCAACAATTCCAGCTGATACCATTCCACCAGTACAAGATTCAGCAAAAGATATATGATATTGTTTTTTCACTAATAGTTCAATAACTTTAGATGCTTTTTTATAGGTAGATTTTGATGGGACATAAGAACTATTTTCAGCATATGACTTAGCTTCATTTATATCATTTAAAGAAGTTATAATATATGGCCATAGATTATTATTACCAATTAAACTTCTTAACGCTCTTATTCCAGCAATATGGGCATCATCGCCACTTGATGCACCACAGTATTGTGTTAAAACAATCGGTCTAATTCCAGTTTCAAATAAATCTGTAGCTGTTTTTAAAACACAACATTCAGTATCAAATCCTACAATATAAATACATGAAGGAATATTACCTTCGTTTTCTTTTTTTAATAACTCTACTAATTCATCAGAATATGCAGAATATGTATTTTTATAAAGGAAATGATGAGATTTATTTAATGCTTCTCCCACTACTTGTTGTTCATCTGTACTTAGTAATTTATTCCATCCCATTAAATTAATGATTGGACTATTCTCATAATTTCTATATACAGTCGAAATTATACAATCAAAAAGATTTGTATTAATTACTTGATCAATTTTTTCTACTATATGATCATTTATACCTTTAACAACAAATCCTTTTTGAACATCAATAATTAATAAAATATTTTTCATTTAAAACTCCTTAAAAACTTATTTATGCCCTTTAATCATAATCCAAATACAAATTACCGCAATTGAAAACATTACTGAAATTGTAATAATATCAATTTTTGTAAACTCTGTTTTAGATACAAGTTCATTAACAACACCATAAAGTTCTAATAAAGCAACCAGTAATAAAGAAATATCAGAAAATAATGAATATTTCGACTTCACTTTTTCATTATTTAAAACTATCATTTTAAGCTTATTAGTTACTAATCCATGCATACGATAATAAATTGTATTAATATCTGAAGACTTTATTAATGAGTGTCGCATTTCATATCTGCATTGCTCCATATTTGAAGATATATCATTATCTAATTTTATTTTTACAAATTCTACACGATTTATAATTCCTTGCAATTCGCTTGCTGTCATTTTCTTTCTAACAACATTTTCGCTATAAGCATCAAATAAAAACCACTGTGATTGTAAAAAGATTTCAAATTCTAAAAACCATTTTAAGCACTGATCATTACGTGCTAAATCGCCAATAAAAACAACTCCAGACCAATCATCAGCGAACACTAATGTTTCACTTAATTCAATGAATTTAAAATCACTAATATCATCACTATTAATTCGTTTTTTTATAACATCCCATTGAGACTTATTCAATATATTATTAAATGCAGAGGTCTCAAGAAAACTACGTAAATTACGTTTAATTTGGATTGAAAGATTATTAGAAATTATAGTAGGATCATCAATCATAACAACACAAAGCGTATAACGAATACCATGATTACCAAAATTTTCAGTTGCACTATAAATAAATTCTTTGCTTTTAACACATGACCATAAAATTGTTAAAAAACTATAAATATCTTTTTTTCGTTCTGTAACCTCTTTATTATTACAATAATCATCCTCGTACAGTTGTCTTTCATAATAAACATCTATAGCAAAATAGTCATTATCTGTAATTTTAATAGGTAATCCTTTTTCATAAAATACAACAATACCGCTTACCATTAAATAACAAAATAAATTATCTTTGATTTGAATTTTAGAAAAGCATCCAATAACACCAGGAAATTCTTGAATAAACTTAATATTATAATTCTTACTTTTTTCTTTAATTAATTGAAGATAATTTCTCATCAAAACTAT
>JAZSIL010000032.1:0-9131 GCA_045533785.1 Bacilli bacterium | reverse complement strand
AACTATAGAAAATTCTTATAAACTTCCAAGATTCAATAATGGTATTTGGAGTTTTAATTATTTTAGAGATATAAAACATACAACAGATGAATTTAATTATAATGATAACGTACCTTTACCAAATAAAAGAAAACTTCTGCAAGAAGATTCTCTTCTTTATGGTAAATATTTTGTATTTAGAATCATATTTTATAATGCAAACTTTAAATTGGAAAATGTAATGTTTAATGTAAATAATTATGAAAAGGTATAGATTAAGAAAAGGAAGAAAACAAGCACTTTTTGGTATAGCTGAAAGTGCTGCTACATTAACTGCTGCAGGTATTAATGCAGCTAGTGCTCTAGGTGCTGCTGGAATACAAGCTGCAGCTACTAGAGATGCTGCTAAACAACAAGCAGAAGCTGCTCAACAAGCAGCACAACAACAAGCTGATGCTATTCAAGCAGTTAATGAAAATAATACTAAACTTCAAACAAAAGCTATTGATACAACTAAAACTGAAAATGAAAAATTCAGAAATGCTCAACAAGATATTCAAACTACTTTACAAATGATGATAGGTAAAGAAAATGAAAATGATAGATTAGATGCTGCTCGTATTCAAGTTAAAAATGGTGGTAGTAAAAGAAAACTAAGAGACATTATCAATACTTCTCTTCTACGGGGGAGCTATCAAAACTTACCATTTACTGTTACTGATGGTGGTGCAGTTATTCCAATAGGAACTACACAAGAAGGATATGATTTATATGAAATAATCGGAAATGATCATGAACATTATCATAAAACTAAAAATGGTAAACATAAATCAGGTGTCGGTATTAAATTTTTAGGTAAAGAAACTATTGAAGGCGAAGGTAATCAAAATACAAATCAAGGAGAATTGATGTTAGTTACTCCTAATGATGCTAAATTTATTAGTAAACATTCAATTAAAGGTTTTAATCCTACTAAAGCTGTTTTATCTGGAATGGATCCTATTGATGCTTTTAATTACCAAGAAGCTATAAAAGATATATATGGAATAAGTGATGACGGAAAAGATAATAATAGAACCCCTGTAGAAAGGATAAGAGAATTAAAGTGTGGAGGTAGAATTAAACGTATTAGAAAATCATTAATGCGTAATGAGCTTTTATTAAAAAAAGAGTATAGTAATTGGAAAGGTCTTCCTTATCATTTAAATAATATAGATTTAAAGAACTCAAATATTATTTCAAATAATAATATCGATAACAAGATTGGTAACAATAAAGAACTTGATGTTAAAACAAAACAATCAGATCTTTCTAAAACTAGTTTAATAGGTTCTGGTATTACAGCTGCTGCTAATTTACTAGGAGCAGGTATTTCTAATATAGCTAATAATAGAGCTAATAGAGAATTAAATGATGCTTATAATCAAGCTGGTCAAACTATAGCTAATGCTTATAGTAATTTAAAAACTATAGATCCTAATTTAATTAAACGTAGTGATTTTAAAGCTCCACATGCTATGGCAGCTATTAGAAGTGCAAATGTAAATATAAATCCTGAATTAGCTGCTATAGAACGTGCTACTCAAAGAAGATTAAGTGGTATTAAAAGAAATAGTTTAAGTGGAGCCGCTGCAATTAATAAAGCTTCTAATGCAGAAATAGATGCTTATGATATGCGTTCTAGATTATATGGTCAAGCACATAATCAAGCAGAAACTATACGTCAAGCAAATGCTGATAGACTTACTCAAACTAGTCAATTTAACGCTCAACAAGATGCTCAAGCTAATCAAAGTTATCTTGCTGCTAAATTAAATCTAGCACAATATAATAATGAAATTGAAAATGAAAGAATCACAGGTGCAGCTCAAGCCAGAGCTGATGCTTTAACTAGAACTGCAGAAAATACCGCAAATACTAGACAAGCAAATACTGCAGGTTGGACTAGTGCTATAACTAACGGTATAGGAGGTATTGGAAATACTTTAACAGCTAATGCTCAATCTAAAGCAAATTTTGATAATGTTTGGTTAGGTGCTACTTTAGAGAATAAAGTACAATATTTACTTAATAATCCTAATGACCCTAGAAAACAATCTGTAATTGATATACTAAATGCAAGTGATAATGAGCAATATAAAAAATGGTTACAACTATTAAATAAATAAATATGGCTAATAGAAATAGAAATAGAATGACACTTAACACTGTTGGATATACTCCAGCAGTGTTTAATGCTATAGAGTATAAACCTTTAGTTCAAGATTATAGTGGTTTAGAGAGAAGTTTTGCTCGTAATGAAGAACGTAGACGAAATCTTAAAGAACAAGAAAGTGCTATAGATGTAGCTTTAGGAAAAATAGAGTCTCAACTTTATAATAATCCTGAAATGCAAACTTGGTTTGTAAATTATAAAAATAAAATTAAACAAGATATAAACGAAGCAGCTGAAATAGGCGATTATGCTGGTGCTTTAAATACAGCTATTAGAACTGCAGGAAATATAATGCAAGATACTCAACTAATAGGTAGAATGAAAGCTAGTGCTGAATTTCAAGATAAAGTAAATGAAGTTCATAAAATGAAAGCTAACGGAAATATAGATGCTGCTACTGAAAAATGGTGGTTAGAAACTAATCAATTTAAATATGAAGATGTATATGATAGTTATGGAAATGTAGTAAGCGGTACTACGTATTCTACTTTAGCTACTCCTGTTGCTCAAATAAATGTAGCAGACTATATAGCAAGATCTTTTCAAATGAATACTTCTGAAAAAACTAATGGTGAATCTGTTAATCAAGATGGAAGTGTTACAAGAACAAGTAGTGATTTAGTTACAGAAGAAACAATAAGGCAAGGAACTAAAGATTTAATAAATGATACTCCTGGTGCAAAAGAAGCTTTAATGCAAGATTATAAAGTAGATGAATATACCGATAATCCTAGAGCTAAAAAGAATGGAACTTTAATAAGTTTTGAAGAGTATATAAATGAAAGAATATCTAAAGAATTAATAAGTAATTTATCTTATAACTATTACGATAGACAAACTGTAAATATACCTAAAGTAAAAGGTAGTGGCGGTTATGATAATTTACCTGAAGGATATAAATGGGAAACAGTTAGTGTTGATGGAAAAACTTATACTATAGCTGTACCAAAAGGAAGTGGAAGTGCAGCTAATGCTAAAGAAGCTGGTAATACTGCAAAAACGTTTGTACAAGAAAATATATAATAAAACTCAAATGAATAAATGTCATGACAGATAAAAAATATAAATTTATAAATCCTAATGATAAAAATGCTGATTTTTATATAAATACATTTAACAATTATGTAGATAATAAACAATATCAAGAAGCTTATGAATATGGGTCTATGTTACAATATACTGATCCTAATCTTCAACAAGAATGGGTTAATATATTAGATGATATGAGATTTAAAGGTATAAAAGAACAACAATTATATGAAAATGTAGATGAAAGTAAAAAAGCTGCTATAGATTTTTATGATAATATTTTATTACCTAACGGATTAGATAAGATTTCTAATAATAATCCTTATAAAATAAATTATCTTAATCAAATAAATACAATGTTGAATAGTGGTACTAAATTTAAAATAGAATTTCAACCAAAAGAACAAAAGCTATGGGGTATAGATTGGTTAAAGCCTGATAATGACGAACATGATATACAATCATTTTATGATAAAACTAAACTTAGTAAAAGTTATTTAGAATCTCAAGGAATAAAAGTTTATAAAGATAATGGTAAAGATTATTTAGAATTTGATGCAAGTAATAATTTAAGAGATAAAATATTAATTAATGTATTTTCTAAACGAGATACACCTGTTTATCTCCCTAACGTATATATCTTAAATGATAATGGAACTGTTATTCATAAAATGGACAATAATATAGCTAATGGTGGATTTCGATATCCTTCTTTAAGTACTCCTTTAACAGATTTACAAAATATATATTTTGATGCTGAAGAAGAATCTAAAATAGCTTATGACGAAATTATTCCTAGTGAACGACAATATAGTTCTAGAATAGCTCCTAATATGTTTGGAGCTTTAGATGAAATAAATGCTCTTCTAGAATCAGGAGCTATTAAAACTTCTGATCATAAATATAAGTCTGCTATGTATATTCGTAATTTGATATCTGGTTTAGCTCAAACTGAAGGTTTTAATCAACAAGAAATTTGGTATGACGCAGATAATAAAGGTACAAATAAATTGGTAATAGATAATGAAGAAAAACAAAAATTATATGATAAATTTGTAGCTAATTCAGGAACTGTTAAAATAGGTACTGTTATTACAGGCAATAAAGTAGGTATTCATATTACTATACCAGGTAAAGAAAAAACTAATGGCGAAATAACAGAAAGTGTATCTTTTTCTATATTCGGTGATGATATCGAACAAGGTGTTCAAAAATTTGTAAATAATGATCCTGAAATGAGAGCTTGGAGAGAAACTTTAGCTTTAGAAGAAATTGGAAACAATTATACAACTCATGATGGTAAAACTTACAAAGTAGATGCTTATGGTAAATGGTTTGAAAACGACAAACCTATAAATGCTAGTCAAGATGATATTCAAAAGATAATCCGAAAAGATATAGATATTAAAAACAATGTTAGAGATATAGTTTATGCTAATGTAAATCATAATAATGAAATTATAAATAATGATTTATTTGAAGCTCAATTGAAATATGCAGCATTTGCTACTGCTAGTAGTATAAATAAAATGGATCTTATACAAGCTCTTACTCCTATTTTAGGAAATAATTGGAATACTGGTAATAATAATTTAGAAGTATTAAATAAAGTATTTAAACTTAAAGGTATAGGAGCTGTAGTATCTGAAGAATATGAAGATGTGATACCAGAACATCTTTATGGTGCTTTAACTGAATTATTTGAAATATACGATAGTATGGTAGCTAGAAGTAATAAATATATTAATAGATAATAATGTATTATGGAAGAAAATAATATTGTAAATAAATTTAATAAATTAAATAATCAGAAGTCTGGAGTTTTTACTCTGACTTCTGATTCATTTCTATCTGATGATAGAGGTTTATTTAAAACATTAAGAGAAGATGTTGCTCCTACTCAATGGAGTGTTGATAGTAAAATAGCTGAAAAATATAATAAATATGGATTAGGTTTTAATCCTAAAGATTATTATTCAGGAAGTCTTGATGTTCAGTTAGCAGAAACACAATCTAATTGGGCTAAATTTGGTAACGCTTTAGCTCAAACTGTTGTATCTGAAGTAGCATTAGGAGTTGTAGGAGGTTTTGCTGGAATTTTTGATTTATTACATATGGCTGCAACAAAAGGTCAATTAGAATATGATGATACTCTTACATCTGAAATAGAAAAATGGAGAGAAACATTTAGAAATGAAATAGCTCCTATACATTCTAGACCTGGTTCTGGTTTTGAAAATGGAACAGATTTTGGTTGGTGGATGCAAAATATACCTAGTATAGCTTCTAGTTTAACTCTTTTAATACCATCAACTGCTGCTAGTAAACTTATATCTATTGTAGGTAAAACAACAATGAAAGGTATATCTAAAGGTATTAGAAAAGGAAGTAAAGCTGCTGCTAAATGGATGCGTAAAGCTGATAATGTAGAAGATGTTAGTAAATTTAGAAGAGCTATAACTCCTACAGCTACTACTGCTGATAGATTAGATAAAGCTACATCATTACTAACTACTGCTGCTATTAGTCGTACTCTTGAAAATTATCAAGAAGCAATGCAAGTTTTTGATGAGCAAACTGATAATAATATAAGGGATATTAATTTAATGTCTGATGATGAGTATAACAAATTAGTAGAAGCTCATTCTGCTTTATTAGCTAATCAAGGTGTAAACACAAATAATAAAACCGAAGTTGCTAAAGCATTAGCTAGAGAAGCTGCTAATACTACTTTTAAATTAGATTATGCTAATTTAATGTTTGACATTTTACAATTAGCTACTATTCGTAATGTCGGTTTTAAACTATTCAATAATAGTAAACCTAATGCTAAAGCTAAAAGATTAGATACCAATGCTAAAAAATTTGCAGGTAATGCTAAAAGTATAGAAGATGTTAAAAGACTAGCTAAAGAACAAAGTCGTAAACGTAGAGCTTGGGATAAAACCAAAGATATAGGTTATGATTTAGGAGCTTTTGGTTTAACTCAAGGTACTGAAGGTATAGAAGAAGCAATAAACTATATAGCGTCTCAAGAAGGATTTAGTGTTGGTAAAACTTTATTAGATATAACAGCTCAAAGTGATCACCCTTTAGTATTTACTGATAGATTACTAGAATATATAAAACATCCCGAACTTTACGAAAGTGCTTTTTGGGGTGTTATGGGAGGTATTGTTTTTGGTGGTGCTATGGGAGCTTATAGCAATAGACAATTAAATAAAGCAGCATCTAAAGATTCTAAAGCTAAAACTGATGATAAAACTGGAGAACGTACTAAAGGTGTTAAAAACTTTATAAATTCATTTTGGGCTACTCCTGATCTTAAACGAATAGAAACTGCTATAGAACATAGATTTATTGTAGAAAATAATTATAAAGATAAAATAGAACTTATAAATAAAGGTGTTAATCCTGATACTAAAAAACCTATAGCTTCTGAAGAAGAACGTAAACGTTTAATAGATTCTGCTATTGAAGAACGTCGTACTAATTTAATTCTAACAGCTATGGATAGTGGAACTATAGGTATGTTAGAAGGATATTTAAGTGATAAAAATGTTCAACAGGCTCTTATTGATAATCAAATAATGACCAAAGAGAAAGTTGATGCTATGATTCAAGAAGATTTGAAAGCCATTAAAGATATTGAAGAAATTTATAATAAAGAAGCTAAACTAATTAATAGAGCTAGTAAAAATATCTATGCTAAAGATGGTCAAATGATTCCTCTTGATTATCTTCAAATTATTGCTAGAGAAAATATTGAAAAAGTTATTACTGATAACAGATATAAAAAATATTTAGATGAATGGAATACTAAAGCTCAAGAGTTAGAAGAAACACTTAAAGATAAACTAGATCCTAATATCAATTATAAAGAAATGATTACTTTAAATCGTTATGTTGGTATCTTAGGAGAATTGACTGCTGAAAAAGAAGAACTTCTTAAAGATAAAAAAACAGCTGAAAGTATTTCTGGAGTAATAGCTTTACAAGATTTAGATAGACAAATAGAAGATGTAAAAGATAAAATAGTTAATCTTAATGAAGAAAGACGTTTTGGTAATCTATTATATGCTTTAGAAGAAGCAGCTAAAACTGTTAAAAATGAACAAGGTGAATATTATAGTATCATTACACCTCAAAGCACAAAAATAACTGATATAATAAATAGTAAAGATTTATCTAAGATTAAAGCATTAGACAAACGTATTACTAATATATTATCTGAAGATTATAACGAGGATGATCTAACTGTAGATCTTAATAAAAACGCTGATTATAAAACTAGCATGATAAATGCTTTAAGTCGTGCTTCTAGAACTAGTATTCAAAATATAAGTTCTGATTTAGCTTCTCTTTATGCAGGTCTTACTGATATAACTTATTACAGTAGTCTTAATAGAGCTAAAATGTATAAAACTGAAGAAGAAATTAAGACTCGTGCTAGTCAAATTCATAATGAAATGCAAGAAATTCGTAGAGCTAAAATTAATGCAGCTCTACCTTTAGTTATGCGATTAGCTAAAACTTATGGTGCTGAAAAAATTCAACAAGCTATTACAGATAGATTTAAAAACAAACCTATAGATATCGCTAGTATTGGTTTATCTGAAGATGATGCTAAAATACTTTTAGATACTTTAGATGTATTAAATCTTAGTAGTGATTTAAATAAGCCTATTTATGCTACTATTGATAATATTTTATCTAATTGGGATAAGATAGAATCAGCCGAAAAAGAGACTAAACCGAATCTAAATGAAGACCGTAGCGAGGACAAAAAAGACTCATCGACTATTACATCGACAGAGGAACAAACGTCTCAGAATGAGGAGAAAATGCCACAAAAAGAGCCTATATCGGAACATAATAATTACGAATCAGCCACAAAACAACTTATAGAAGACGTAATAGCTAGTATGAAAGATGTTCCTACAGGAACACGTACCACAATAATGACTAATGTAGATGGACAAGCAACTATAGATTGTATTAAATATCAAAATGATAATACAGAACATATAGTATTAGAATTTGATTCAGAAGTAACAGCTAGTACTTGGTTTAATAATAATGATCTTTTTAGTCAAGAAGATGGAGTTACTATTTCTAATAATAACTTTAAAATAGCAAAACATCCTGTTATAGATACAAATGGTAATATAGTTGAAATAGGCAAACTTGTTAATTTAACTACTCCAATTGAAGAAACTCAATCAACTTATGATAACATTCCTTCTACAGGGGGTGTTTCACAAGCTCCACAACCTACTGTTTTTCAAACTCAAATAGACGTTACAGATACTACAGAAAATATCGCAGACACTAACGATACTGATAATGAAATTCAAGAAGAAATAGAAGAAGAATATTTAGATCAAATAATAAGTATTGCTACAGGTAATGTAGCTAATAGTATTGAAGATAGTATAAAAGAAAATAAAGAATTTGATTTAGATGCTTATATAGAAAGTAAAAAACCTAATTGGGAAAAACGAGTAAATAACAAAGGAGATATTGAAATTATTGAGCAAAGAGTTAGAAACTCAGCTATTAGATTTATGGAACGTAAAGGAGTAGTTCCTGCTCAAAATGTTATAAATGTTGTAGCTAAATTTTCTAAATTTACTGAAAATCCTAATGATATAACTGCTAAACATGCTTTTTATAAATCTGTAGATAAAGTTTTAAAAGATCTTGATAAATTTATAACAACTATAGACGGTAAAAGATATGTTAATATCGAAGCATTATGTAGATATTGTAATGATATAATATTTAATGAAGAATCTGATACTTCTACAGAAGTTTCTAAAGCTATAGTTACAGGTCTTATAGATTACGCTAAAGATCCTACAAACGATATAGTAATATTGGATGAGGATATTAATAAAGTAGAATA
>JAZSIL010000018.1:0-2094 GCA_045533785.1 Bacilli bacterium | reverse complement strand
AGATGTAAATGTTTTATAAAAAAAGCTTGATTTATTTATCAAGCTTATTAAATATTTAAATCTTAACTTTTATTATCTCAAGATCATCAAATACTATAAATACATATCCTGAATCTGCATACATATATGTAAAGTCTTTTTGATATTGTTCACTAACCATATATCTAAAATATACTTTAGTTTCTATGTCATAAACAATTAAATTCAGTGGATCATATTGAAATAGATATCTTTCCAAAATATATGCTTTTCCATCATCTACAAAAACACCAGTAACTTCTAAAGTTAAATCTGAATCTACATCTTTACCATAATCAAATTTTTCTAAATAATACTCATTTTTAAGCATGTCATATTTATAAAGTCCTTCATCAGTAACATATGAATCACCAAGTTTTAAATATACTAATACATTTTGGATTGAACTATAACCAACTTCTTCCCATTTTGAACCATTGTATTTAAATAAATCATTGCCGCCACTATGACCATAAGTTAATACTGTTATAGCATCATCTACTTCATCATATAGTAAAACATCATTTTGATATCCGCTAAATATATGAGTTAATTTTCCCGTTTCCATATCTACTTGATCGATGTCAACATGTTGATTTGCTCCTTTTGATAAAATTACATTATCTCTTTTATCAACAATTATACTTTTTGGTAGACAATTAACATGAACTTGTTTTTCAACTTTAAATTCTGAAAGTTTAATCTTTGTTACAGTACCAAGGTATGAATCTGAGTCATTATATGTTGTATCATATGGGTAATGTGCCGCAACATATAAATAATCATCTTTTACATAATGGGAATTTCCAATACACTTTAAATCTAATTTTCCTAATAATTCTTTACATTCAATATCAAATTTATATAAGTACTTATCATCACAAAGATATATATATTCATCTAGTTTAAACATATAATTTAACTTTTCGATCATATCTAGTTTTGCGATACTTTCAACTACCATATCATTTTTAACTTGTAATACGATATCTGCTGTTAATCTCTTACCACAATAGTCTTTATATACTTGAATTAAATAATTGCCATTTTCCGTATAATTACTTTCATCTATAACAACATCATCAATTTCTAAAGTTTTTACTTTAACACCATTAGTATCATCATAAATATATCCTTTGAAACTTGTTTTAAGTATTTCACCGTTTGTTAATGCTACATTATAGTTTTCAACAGTTAATCTATAATTATCAATATCACCACTTGCGCCTGTTAAAATGTGGTCTGATAATTCTTCTTCGCTCATTTTGACACAACTTTCTAATTCAGGCATTTCAATTTCAATACCTGCATCAATTGAAGAATTATTTTTTCCATACACATAATTCATTACTCTAATAATTGATTTTACACCATTAACTTCATAATCAAATCTACTTATTTTTTGATCACTAAAATAACATGTAAAACTAACATCATCTGCATAAAGAATCATACCAGACAAGTCCATATCCATTGATTCTATATATTCAACCATATCAAAATCAAATGTTAACATATTTTCCGATTCTTGAATATTGTAGATATAATCAAATGCATCAATTTCTTCATCAATTTCTTCTTGCTCAGACTCAACTAAAGCTATGTTTTTTCCTAAATCATAAAATAAATTATTGTCTTTATCAATAATAATAGATAAATCTTCACTTCCAAAATCAGCTACATACTCCATCAAAAAAGCATCTTCAGTTTGAACAAATTTAAATATAATGGCTTTTTGATTTGGCACTTTAATTGAATAAGTAAGATCAAAAGAATGACTAGAAAAGAATTTCTTTAATTCACCTTCTTTAGTATAAGTTTCTGTACAAGAAGTCATAAACAGCGAAAAAACTACCATAATTATTATAAAGCATATCTTTTTCATTTTACATCCTCCCTTTAATGTAATCTATTAATTTTTAACTAATAATATTATATCATAAAAAAACTCCGTATAAAATACTTTTCTTAAAATATTTTATTCGGAGTATTCGTTAAAGATAACTTATATATTATTTTTCTTCAAGAATAAGATATTTCGACGGATCTATAATCGCACCGTTTTCAATAACTTCA
>JAZSIL010000141.1:0-2754 GCA_045533785.1 Bacilli bacterium | reverse complement strand
TATTATAAGATATAATTGTAGAATCATTATATATTATTTTCATTGAACTAAAACTAAACATTGATACACCTTTTACATTTTCAAGTGTATTTAAGAATAGCAACTGATTAATTAATTCATCAGGTTCTGTTTTCCAAGAATATGTATAATCACTACTAATTGAATTAAAAAGACCAAGTCCAATGTATAAATCACATTTTTTACCCTCTAATACTTTATTCCACCAAGTCGTTATCTCATGAAAACTATAATTATTATAATTAAATGACGTATAACATTGTGGCATAATATAGTCGATCCATTCTTCATTTACCCACTTTACAGTATCTGCATACAAATGTCTATTATAGTGTCCTCCACCTCCAGTATTAGAACCACTTTCTATACTACCATCCCCACTTTTGTACGTTCCAGTAGGAGAAATACCAAACCTAACATTTCGATTATTATTTAAATTAAATTCACTTAATCCTAAATGTATTTTTCTAATTAAATCATTAACATTCATTCTTCGCCAATCTTCTTTATCAGTAATACTATTTACATCAAATACACCAGGATTATTATTAATATATTCTATATAATCCAATTGATCCGCTTCTTCTAATATACTAGAATTATTAGATAACTTTTGATAGAAATAATCATCAAAATGAATTGCGTCAATATTATATTTACTTGCAAGTTCTAAACACACATTAACGATATGATCTTGCACTGCTTGTTTTGCTGGATTTAAAATTGCACCACCCGATGCACTTGTATAATAAGTAAGTAAAATATTATCTGGATCACTTGCAGGATTAAGTGGATAATTTTCATATTCTTTAGCTACTACTTCTTTTTTTTCACCATAATTAACACCATAAAGTTTTATACGATACGGATTAAGCCACGCATGAAATTCAATACCCCTTTTATGACACTCATCAATCAACCATTCTAAATAATCCCATTCTTCAAAACTTTCTTTTGTGCCATAATTAGAAGGTATCGGAGCAAGACTAGTATTATAAAAAGCATTATTATGAGTTCTAACATGGAATATCATACAGTTCATATTATAACTTTCTAGGAAATCAAGTACATACGTTAGTTCTTTTATCATTTTTTCTTTATCAGAAGAAGGTTCAAAATTTTTAATAAATGAAGAAACCCAGCATGCACGAAGTTCACTTTCTTTTTCAACATAAGTATCAGGTATCTCAACCGCTACATAACTATTACGATATGTTATTGTCTTACCATCATATACAATATAGTTATTATCAATAGCATTTGGATCATCCCATTTTGCAGTTAATGTTATATCACATTCATAATTAAAAATAAACTCATTATCTACTTTTTCATAATCAATATACCACCCTAAAAAGTCGCATCCATCTTTAATAGGTTCAGGAAGAGAAACTTTAGTTCCATAACTTACATTAATGGAAGATACTTCATCACTTGATTGGGTAATAAAGTCGATTTTATATATATGATTAGCAACCATTTTGGCATATAATTTTAAATCTCCTATTGTACCTTTTTCGAGGATAGTATATGGACCATCAGTAAAAGATTCATCTTTATACCAACCTCCAAAATTTTTATCTGCAGGTATGTGTAACAAAATATCTTCACTATTATATTCATATTGATTAATTAATTCTACATCATTCATAGGATAACCATAGAATAATTCTTCACCGCCATATGTATCAACGTATTTATCAGGATTATCTGTCATATATCTATAAAAATCTAAAGCGCCAAAATGATATTCTACATTTTCATAACCAAATCGCTTATTTGATTTACAAATATTGTTTTTTACATAGCTTGATAACTTATACCATTTATCTTTATATTTAGAAGAATTTAAAAAATAGTTATCATTATTTTCATCAATACTATTATTATAAATTAAATAGTTTTCACCACCAAAACTGCCACCTAAATAATAAGTCCAAGCTGGAAGATTTCCCTCAATTCCATAAACAAAAGCACGGTAAGAAATATTAGGATTTACAAAGTTATAAAAGTCTAACAAGAAATCATCTAATAACTCACTTTTAGAATTATAATATAATATTTCTTCATCAATTTCGTATTCAATATTAAATGTCGTTTTAGTAAGTTTATATAAAGCAGTAACAATAGTATCACTAGTTATGTTATCTAGGGAAGTATCCCAACCAATGAATTCATAATAATCTCTTGAAGGAGTAATACTACATGTTACATTAGTTCCTCTAACAACATTTTTAGTTTCTAATATTGTTCCATCATAATCAATGAACGTAACTTTACACACCTCGGAATACTTTGCGATTAAAGTAATACTATTTATTATACTACTATTAAAGTCAAATAAACTATTTCCATAGTACCACCCTTTAAAACCTTCATCTTGAATATTTAAAAACTCATAATCTAAAACATTAATACACTGTCCATAACTTACCTTAATTGTATTAGTAGTTGTGCCATTAACAATATATATATCAATAACTTCTAATTCACTACAATTAATACATTTTCCCTCATGATAAGAATGTCCAAGAGCAGGAATAGGTGTTCTTAATGGTTCTTTACAACAAGTTTCAATAACGTAATATCCTTCTTCTGTACAAGTAGGTGGAATAGTATATTCATTGGTACTATGTATATGGGAATCAGTACACGAATATAATAAAAATAAAAATACTATTATAATAAAGATATTAAAGTTTTTAAATTTCATAATTTTGTGCTCCTTTTTTATAA
>JAZSIL010000132.1:0-9090 GCA_045533785.1 Bacilli bacterium | reverse complement strand
GATTTATTATTAAAAGAATATCAAGTACCTATTAGAAAGGACTAAACTATGACTATGGATGAATTAAAAGCACTGTTAGAACAAATCATTGATCCAACAGTGAATAAAACATTAAAAGAAACATATGGAATTAAACATATTGGTTATGATGATGAAAAAGACGTTGTAACTTTAATTGTTTCCATTGGTAAACTTGGTGGTGATGAAGAAAAAACAATTCGAAGACAAATTGCAAGAGTTGTTAAAATAGATTGTGGATTTTCTGGGATTCGTTTACAACTTGAAGAATCAAAAATCTACAATAGTATCACTAAAAAAGACATTAAATTTATTGGTATCATTAGTGGAAAAGGCGGTGTCGGAAAAAGTAATGTAGCTGCCAATATCGCATATCGTTTAACAAAAAAAGGAATTAGAGTAGGAATGATTGATGCGGATATTTATGGTTCAAGCCTACCTACTATTTTAGAAATTCCACATCAAAACCCAAATTATGATGAAAATAAAAAGATTATTCCAATTGAAAAAGATGGAATTGAACTAATTTCAACAGAGTTTTTCACAGATCCTGGCCAACCAGTAATATGGCGAGGAAGTATGTTAAATAGCATGTTATCACACTTCTTCTATGATATTAAATGGCATTCAGACACTGAGTATGTAATCATAGACTTTCCACCAGGAACAGGTGATATTGTCCTAGATGTTAAAAACATTGTTCCACAGACTAAAATGCTTATTGTTACTACACCTAACGTATCTGCATCACATGTTGCAGTTAAAGCAGGTTTTGCGGTAAAAACATTAGGTCATGATATACTTGGTGTAATTGAAAATATGTCATACTATATCAATCCTGTTAACAACGACAAGGAATATATTTTTGGTCGTGGTGGTGGTGATAAAGTTGCTAGAAGCCTTGATACAGAACTTATCGCTAGTCTTCCAATTAATCGTCCAAAATATCATCAAGATTTATATGAAATAGACGAAGAAAACGGAAAAATCTATGATGATATTGCTGAATTTATAATTTTTAAATCAAATGAAATGTAAAATACCGGTTCAAACGAACCGGTATTTTTTTATTATTTTAATAATTCTTCTAAAGCATTTCTTAGAAGTTCTTTTTTTTCATCAGTTTCAGGATCTATGCTAACAATGCCATTATCAATAATTACAAAATCATCAATTTCAATGTTTCTAGGAAGCATTTCGATTGGTACAATATAAGTACTTTGATTTTCTAAAATAATAACAGCAGTTTTATTTTCCCCATCTGATGAAATTGAAGAAACAAAGCCTTTTAGCATTATTCTTCATCTGCTCCTTCTAATTGATCCTCATAAAATTGATCAATTACTTCATTAATCATATCATATTCTTCATCAGTTTCAAGTGCAAATAATTCACCATCGCCATTTTCATTTTCAATAAATGAATATGCAAATAAATCCATTTCTTCTTCATCAGAATCAAGTTCATCAATTGGATATAATACTACATAATTCTTTTCTGTTTCTGGATGTTGATATGTAAATAAGATTTCACATACTCTTTCTCTACCTTGTTCATCAACAATAATAATTTTATTTTCATTTTGTTCCATTTTAATTTTTCTCCTTATCTTATACTATCTAAATATGATTGTAAAATTAGCGTTGCAGCTAAAGTATCAACCACCTTTTTTCTTTTATTTCTACTTACATCAGCAGAAATCATTACTTTTTGAACTTCCAAAGTTGTTAGTCTTTCATCATAAAGAATTACTTCTAGCTTAGTTTCATCTTCTAACATTTTTTTAAATTCTAAAACATACTCAGATTGTGGACCAAGTGTACCATTCATGTTAACAGGATAGCCCATTACAATCTTTTCTGCTTTTTTTTCTTTAATAACTTTTACAACTTCTTCTAAAGCTTTATTTAAATCTTTTTCGAAAAATCTTACTGTGTAAAGTGATGTTGCAATCATGCCAAGAGGATCACTAATTGCAAGACCACATGTTCTATTTCCTAGATCTAGACCAATATATCTCATTATTTAATTAATCCTTTGACTGTATCAAGTGCTTCATCTACTTTAGTAACATCTTTACCACCAGCTTGTGCAAAATCTGGTCTTCCTCCACCATTACCACCAGTAATAATAGCAGCATTTTTAACAAGCATACCACAATTAGCAGCATTTTCTTTAGCTTTTGCAATAAAGATAATCTTTTCATTATTAATAACATCTGCAAAGAATACAATACTTTTACCAAGTTCTGCAGAAACTTTATCAATAATATCTTTTAAAACATCGATATTAATATTATCTACACGTTTTATAATAACACTGATACCATTAATTTCTTCAACTTCATCTAAGTAAGCTTTATAAGATGAAGAATTTTTACTTCTAAACATATTATCATATGCTTTTTCTAAATCTTTAACAAGTTTTCTTGCAACTTCCACTGCTTCACGGTAATTAATTACATCTTGATAACTTCCAACAACAACTGGAATATTAAATTTAGGCATTTCTAAAACAAAATTATCTTTACTTGCTTTTTCTAATAACTCTTTTGCTTTAGAAATTAATTGCGTAATTTCATTTTTATTAGTATTTAAATATTCGTTCATTTCACTTAAAACATTTTCACCAGTTAATGCTTCAACTCTAAATATACCAGAGCCCTTAGATTCAATAGACATTATCGCAAACTTTTTAATTAAACTAGTATTTGTAACATGTGTACCACCACATAGTTCTTTAGAAAATTCCATATCTACAACTCTAACTACATCACCATATTTTTCACCAAATGCAGCTTGAGCACCACTTTTGATAGCTTCATCTTTCGATAATTCTAGAGTAATTACCGGAATTGCTTTAGCAATTTGCTCATTAACAAGTGATTCAATTGCGATAATTTCTTCATTACTTAAGTTATTATAATGGTTAAAGTCAAATCTTAAACGTTCATCGCTGACAAGAGAACCTTGTTGCACAACATGAGAACCTAATACTTTTCTTAAACTTTCATTTAATAAATGCGTTGCAGAGTGATTTGAACAAACACTACTTCTAAACTCTTCATCAACTTTTAATGTTACTTCATCTCCAATGCTCAAAGTATGATCATTTAAAGAAACAATATGTGCATGTTGACCATTTGGAAGTTTAAATGTATTAAGAACTTTAAAAGTTTCACCTTTGTGAAGTAATACACCTTGATCTCCAACTTGACCACCCATTTCAGCATAAAAACTAGTTTCTTTGCATACAACGACAATATTTCCACATGCTTCATTAAGTAGAGAATCATTGTTAAATAAACCAATAACCTTAGATTCAACTTCTAAAAAGTTATATCCAACAAAATTAGATTCCTCTTTAAAGTTTAAATATGCTTCATTTTGTGTATTCATTGATTGCATATCGCTTCTTGCAGCACGAGCACGCATTTTTTGTGCATTAAGTTCTTCCTTAAAGCCTTCAATATCAACTTTGAATTCTAATTCATTAGATATTTCTTCAGTTAACTCAATTGGAAAACCAAAAGTATCATATAATAAGAAAGCATCACGACCAGAAATAACATTTAACCCAAGTTTTTTATTATTTGTAATTATTTCATTTAATTTCTTTTCACCAGTTTCAAGTGTTCTTAAGAAGTTTTCTTCTTCAGTTTTAATAATTTTTTCAATAATAGTTCGTTTTTCTTCTAAATAACCATAATATTCTTTCATTATTTCAACAACAATACCAACCATTTTATATAGGAATGGTTCATTAATTCCAAGACGTTTACCATATCTTACAGCACGACGAAGGATTCTACGTAAAACATAACCACGTCCTTCGTTAGAAATCATTGCACCATCTGCAACAGCAAAACTAACACTTCTTACGTGATCTGCAATAACTCTAAATGCCATCTTATTTTCACCTTCATATTTAATTCCTGTATAATCTTCTACAAAATTAATTAAAGGTAAGAAAAGGTCAGTTTCATAGTTTGTTTCAGTTTCTTGGAAAATACATGCAAGACGTTCTAAACCGGAACCAGTATCAATATTTTTACTTGGAAGTTCAGGATATTCATCACGGGAAAGATTAGTTACAGAGTTAAATTGACTAAGTACAATATTCCAAATTTCAATATAACGTTCATTATCCATATCTTCTTCTAACATTTTTATACCTAAATTTTCTGGATCATATTTTTCACCACGGTCAAAGAAAATTTCAGTATCAGGTCCGCATGGTCCTTCACCTATTTCCCAGAAATTTCCAGATAGAGGAATTAAATGAGATTTATCAACACCATTTTCAACCCATCTATTAAAAGTATCTACATCATCTGGATAATATGTAATATAAATCTTATCTTTTGGAAAACCAAACCATTTTTCATCAAATAAAAGTTCAGTAGCCCAAGGAATAACTTCATCTCTAAAGTAATCACCAATAGAAAAGTTTCCTAGCATTTCAAAAAATGTATGATGACGAGAAGTTCTTCCAACGTTATCAATATCGTTAGTACGAATTGATTTTTGAGCATTACACATGCGAGGATTAGAAGGTTTTTCACGACCGTCAAAATACTTTTTAAGTGGTGCAACACCAGCATTAATCCAAAGTAAAGTTGGATCATCATGTGGAACTAGTGGTGCACTCGGAATTACAGCATGACCTTTTGATTTAAAAAAGTCTAACCATAATTGTCTTATTTCATAACCTTTTAATTTTTTCATAAATTGTCCTTTCAAATAATAACTTAAAAAAAGTTCGTCCCTATCAATTAATAGGAACGAACATAAACTTCGCGGTACCATCCTAGTTTATAAAGAAATACTTTATACTCTTAGTTATAGTTTTAACGCTACAAGCGGAGAGGATTAGTCCCATCTACAGAAGGAGCTTCAATATATCAATTAAAAGCTTTTCACCACCCAGCTTTTCTCTAAAATAATTTAATATATTTACTTATCTTCTATCATTGATTTTAATTATGCAGCTTCTTCAGGATTAGCATCATCTGAACTTTCTCGTTCATTTTCTGCTTTTTCTTCAGCTTTTTGTAATTCTTTTAAACGTTTAGCTTCTTCTTTTGCAATAGCTCTTTCTTTTTCTCTTAATGCACGTTCAGCAAGCTTAGCACGTTCTTTAGCAGCTTGTTCTTTAGCAATTGCTTGAGCTTCTAAATCTTCAGCTTCAAGTAGTACTACAAGTGAATTAGCTAATAATTCTTGAATTTTTTCAATAGTAATAGATTCATCACCTTTATATACTGCTTTTAATTGTTGAATAGTATATTTAGCTTTATCAAATTCAACAACTTTATCAAAACTAATTACACCATTATATTCATATAATAATTCACGCATTTCATCAGTTTTTGCTAAGAATGAAATACGATAATCGTTATTAGTTTTTTGAAGACTAATAAACGCAACACCGTCATGAACAAATTTATATAATGTTTGTTTATCATTTACAGATAATTCAATATCATCACGATCTTTACCAACACTTACAGCAAATTCTACAACTTTAGCAAAATCAGGAACAATTGGTTTCTTTTCTCTTGCACGTTCTTCTGCTTCTTTAGCACGACGTTCAGCTTCAAGACGAGCTTTTTCTTCAGCTTCAGCTTTTGCTTTTTCTTCAAGTGCAACTTTTTCAGCATGTGCATCAAGTTTAGCTTGAATTTCTGCCTTTTGAGCTTCTAATTCTTCTTCTAACTTCTTACGATTTGCAGCAACAACTTCTCTTTCAGATTTAATAACATCTAAAGAATGTTGTAATGAATCCATAATTAAATCAGCATCATTATCTGCACATTTTTGTAAAGTGTCAACAATTTTTTCTTTAGAAGCAGCAATAACAGCTAATGCTTCATCTAATTGTTCTTTTAATGATTTATTTTGATCAATTAATGCTTGTTTTTCTGCCACTAATTCTTGATTTTGATTTTCAAGTTCATTAACTTTATTTTCAAGTTCAGGATCAACTGTATTAGAAGTTTCAGTTTCAACTAAATCTTCTACTTCCTCAACTTCTTCAAATCCTAAAGCATCAAGATCATAATTTAATAAAGTTTCTAAAATATATTCTCTTGCTTTATCATAAATCTTTTTAGCAGTTAAGCAATTATTTTCCCATAAATCATATAATTCTTGACGACTTTTAACAACATATTCTTCTTTTTCTTCATTAGCACGATTAACAATTAAAATATGTAACCAAGCAGCACCAAGTCCTAATACTAAAGGAATTAGGATAAAGAATACAGATTTTGATTCAAAACCACCAAAATTTTTATAATCAAAGGCAATATTAGCACCACCAATAGTATAAGCAAGCCCTAATATAGCAAAGATACCATCAGCAAATAATGATTCATTTTTAGATAGTTTGATTACAAATTTGTAATAAACATGGCTTAAAACAATTATTAATACTAAAATAGCAGCTAAGCCAATAACTAAAAGATTAAATTTTAGTTGTTCATAAACAGCACTATTTCTAATAACTAATAATGCAGTATTAAAAATAATAGCAGCACAATATGAGAATAATGGTGTGTATGTAGCAATTGATGTAAATTTTACAGCAGGACGATAACTACGATATTTTGCAGCCCATCCAATAAAAGTAAATACAGCAATAGCACATGGAATAACCATATATTTTACAATAATTTCAAATAATGTAACTTTTTCTAAAGAATATGGTATACAAACTAATAAACTTAATGCAATAGAAATTACTGCAAAAAGATGACATAACTTACGATCACGTTCTAATAACATACTTTCTCCAGTCCTTTCTATTTATTTTCTTCTTGTGCTTGTTGTTGTTTAGCTAATTTTTTAGCTTCAGCACGACGTTGTTTTTCTTCTTCTTTTGCCTTTTGAATATTTGCAATTTCTTCATTAGCACCTTTAACAGATTCTCTAATAAATGACTTAATAACAGAAGTTTCTCCAACGCCTTTATTAACATATTTCAACCACTTATTACCTTTAGCATTCTTAGGAATAGTTACGCCTTTAACACCAGTTAAAATTGTAGACCATTTCTTTTCAGTTGCTAAGAAAGTGATACGATAATCGCTGTTTGTACTTTGAAGGATAAGGAATTGAACTTTACCTTTAGTGAATTTAATAGTACCTGTACCAGTTTCTGGTTTAATGTTTTCACTAATTTTCCAATCATCTTCTTGTAATGATTTAGCAAAAGTAACAACTTGTTCAAATGTAGGTTTGAAAACTTTTTTCTTAGGAGCAGGTTTTTCTACAACTACTTCTTCTTGTGCATCTTCAATTTCTTCTAATTTTTCAAGTAAAGCTTGAACTTCAGCAGTAGCACTAGCACGATAAGCTTCTAATTCTTCACGTTCTTTTGCAAGTGCAATCTTTTCTTCTTGAATTTGTTTTTTAATGTTTTCAGCTTGTTCAGCCACTTTTTCATCATTCTTAGTATCTGTTTGAACTAATAATTCATTTAATTCATTCAAATCTTCTAATGATTCAACTTTAATTTCAGCAAGTTCTTCTTGAACTTCTTCAGATGGCTCTTCTACATTTTCTTCTACTCGTTCACTAGCAGGTTCTTCTACTGTTTCTTCTTGAATTTCTTCAGCTGGTTCTTCAACAACTTCTTCAGTTTGTTCTTCCTCAGATTCTTCTTCTAAATCTTGTTCTGCAAAATAATTTTCAAATTCTTCTAAAATATCATTATAAGCATTGTCAAATTCTTCTTTAATAATTTCATCGATTTGAGCATTAGTTAACTCAGATGAATAAACTAAAGTTTCATTAGACTTAATTGTCTTAATAATACTACTAAAATAGAAAACTGTTACAAAAATTAAAATTGCATATAAAGCAAATAGATATGGGTCATAATTAGCTTCACCATAAATATATCCATCTGCAATGCCATAAGATGCAGCATAAGCATCTAAAATTCTCCAAGATAATAAAACAAAAACTAGTAATGATGCACCAACAATAGCATCAAAAATGTAATTTGATTTCTTAGATAAGCTAACAGTAATTTTATTAACTGTTGATAATACACAAATCATAAACACTAGATAGCACACACAAATACCAAGTAAAGTTGCATGAGCACCAGCAGACATTGGATATTTATTAAAAGTTAATGTATGAACTAATAAAACTAATAATCCAATAATTACCATTAAAACTGGTAAATAGCTAAGTACATTAACAATTTTGCTTCTTTCTTCACGTGCTTTAATTTGTTTGTATTTTATATAATTAGGATAAATTACTAAGCCTAAAGCTAATAATGGAATTACAACGAACTTAACTAAAAATTCAACACTTAAAACACTTCCCCAATTACTTGCGAATGGTAATGTTCTAAATGGGATTGCTGTAACAAGTCCAAGTATCATAGTAACAATACTAATAATATACATTATTACTTTGTTTGATTTTGTTAACATAATTTTCTCTCCTTTTGCTAAAAGCATAAAATATTTTGTTGGTAGTTTTTATACACATTTTTATGACTTTATTATATCACATTTTATTATTTTTGTAAACTGATTTTATCTTTTTTTATCAATTTTTTTTACTTTTACGACAATTTGAATTATTAAGATAATTGGTACTGCAATAATCATGCCAATAATTCCTAATAATTTACCAAATAATGTCACAGAAAAAACAACTAAAATCGGATTAATTTGTAATGCATCACCTTGTATTTTTGGAGTTAAAAAATTGCTTTCAATAACTTGTAAACACACTATAATGATCACTACATATACGAGTAATTCAGGTTTTGTAGCAAGTACATAAAGCCCGACAATACCTCCACCAATATATTGTCCTACATATGGTATAATGTTGGTAATTCCAATTATAAGACCCCAAATAATAAAGTACTCAATATTTAAAAACCAAAAAGCAATACTACTAAAAAACGATAATAATACAGTAATAATTAAATATGATTTAAAATAGATATGCATTGACATTTTTATATCTCGTAATATTATATACAAATCATTCTTGTTCTTCACTTTATTTTTAATCCATTTTTCTATTTTATCGTAAT